>JAFYMD010000214.1 GCA_017556785.1 Clostridia bacterium
CGCAAATGATATCATTTCCTGCTTGCAATTGTCGTTCAAACACGTCAATAATATCCCCCGCGGGAGCACATGCCGTTTTATAAACCATTTTTTTGTCGCTCATAGATTCAAAAAATTCTTTTGGATCGTGACGTTCCCAATCCAAATCGGATTTTTCACAATGTCCATCCGGAAAATAAACCAATCCGCTGATAAAATCATCAATTTCAAACCGTTCACGCAACGGTTTAATTAAATCACAGGATGTATCCGGAATGATCACATAATTGTACATGAAAGGAATCCTCTCTTACTCTAGTATATTACAATAACTCAACATATATTTTACCACAATACATCCGGTGTTTCAATATTTTTTTCTTTTTTTCGACAAAAAATGATGAACTTGAAACCGTTTTGTGATACAATGATTACGCACGTTTATTATTTACAATTTCAACGCAAACAGGAGGATATTATGGGAATCTTGGGGATTGTGTTATGCATTGTTGCATTTCTGTTGATTAGTGGCTTGGCGGCCATGCTGATTTATACTTATCCCATCTCAAAACGCGTTTATCGACAACAGTTGGTGCGCACCGAACCGGAAAAATGGGGACGCGTATGTTCCGCACCCGACAACCAAGAGCAACAGGAAATGTGGGATTTGGGAAATGAATGGGCGCAACAAAATCGAGAGAAAATGACAGAGGTCTCGCTTCGTTCCGAAGGCTTTCAATTATTCGGCGAATATTACGATTTCGGTTGCAATCGATGTGTCATCATTTTACCCGGTCGTTGCGAAAGTCTGGCCTATTCTTACTATTTTGCCCCTCCCTATCAACAAGCGGGCTTTAACGTTTTGGTGATTGACACCCGTTGTCACGGCAAAAGTGAAGGGATTTACAACACCATTGGTGTAAAGGAGCGATTTGACGTAATTGCTTGGGCTGATTATGCCAACACCGTTTTAGGAAACCAAGAGATTTGGTTTCACGGAATCTGCATTGGTACTGCCGCAGGGGTTTACACCATGGCAGATCCCAATTGCCCCAAATGCGTAAAGGGTTTGGTTACCGAAGGGTGCTTTGTCTCATTTCGTGAAACCTTTAAGCGTCACATGATGGCCGACAAACGACCTTTGTTCCCCGTGTTGGATTTGGTCATGTTTCACATCAACAAAAACACCGGTACAAACGTATACAAAGACAAACCGTTGTCTGCCTTTCAAAAAATTCCTGCACACATGCGGGTTCTGTTCCTTTACGGGGAAAAGGATATCTTTTCCATTCCCGAAAAGTCCCAAAAATTGTTCGACGTCTGTGCCGCAAAAGACAAACAGATCGTATGGTTTGACAAAGGCGGTCATTCACATTTACGCATTAATAACACCAAAAAGTACGACGATGCCATCATTTCATTTTTTAAGGAATAATATATGAAACGTAAAAAGTATGCCGTATTCACCATTGACGTAGAAAGTTTTTGCGATACCGATTGCATCAGCCGTTCTTCACACGCGATCAATGTTGATTTATTAGACGGATTTGACGAATACCTCCAAATCCTTGATCGACACCAAATTAAAGGCACTTTGTTTACGGTAGGGTCTCTTGCTACCCGTATACCGGACAAATTGAAACCGCATCTTTTAAACGGACATCGATTGGCCTTACACAACTACGAACATCTCCCGCCGATTCAAATTCCGGTTGAGCAGTTTCGCGAACAGCTGCAAAAATCCAAGCAAACCCTTGAGGAATTGTTTCAGGTTCCGATCGAAGGGTTTCGTGCTCCCTTTTTTAGCATGGACATGCAACATTTGCAGGTGCTGAGAGATTTGGGATTTACCTATGATTCCAGTCATATACGATTCCGAAAAGCGCGACACACGGTTCCGCTAAATCTAAGCGATTTTAAAGAGGTGCGACCCGGCATCTTTTGTAACAACAATTTTTTTGAATTCGGTCTGTCCCACCATAAATTATTTGGGCACGATTACCCTGTTTCGGGGGGCGGTTACGTCCGTTTGAGCAATTGGCAATTTATGAAAACCCTCATTAAACAATATTTGCGAAAACAAGATTATTATGTGTTTTATCTTCATCCTTTTGAATTGTCTAAGCACAAGATTCCCATTCCCAATGATTTAAAATCCTATGACCGTTACTATTTAAAAAGAGGAATGCGTAATTACGGAAACCATATTGAACAATTGATCAATCTCCTAAAAAAACATAATTTTGAGTTTGTCACCTTTGAAGAGTTGACACAATTGCTTTCTCACAAATTATAATCAACAAAAACACCGCAACCCATGCCAAATACGGGGTGCGGTGTTCTTTTTATCCATTTTGAAGCCTTGTTTTACGAAAAGATATTTCCGTCAGCAGTCCGTACTGCCGTACGCGTTATGGCGGCACCATACGGACTTTGTCCCAGAGCCTGCTCCAACGCTTGTACCAACAAACTCGGATTTACGTTCACGGTGCTGCCGGCCGGCAGTCGCAAATAGATCTGCAATTTATCATTTTGCGCAGTTACCGAAACCTCTTGCATCACCTCGGCCAAATTCACCACCGATTCTCCGCCCTTTTTGGTTCGTTTAACCACCGATATGTTTGGTTGACACAAAAAGTCTGTAACACGATCCAACTGATCCGTCCAACCATGAAAACAAACGGTGTAATCTGCATAGGCAATCATTTTGGCCTTGGCAATCGGCTGAGCAACCGCAAGCACCCGCATATCGTAAGGCATGACCCGTTCCATTGCCGATTTAACAGCGTGAACGGACATGGATTTGGTCAAACGAAAATCCACCATTTCACAAAGACTTTCTTGTCCCAGCGACAACGGCAACGCAAAGGTTACGTATGGGTGCGGATTAAACCCCTCGGTATGCCACAACGGTAAACCGGATCGTTTCAGTGCCCGTTGCATAAACCGCTGCAAGTCCAAATGGGAGATATATTTTAGGTCGCCTTGCTTGACAAACCACATACGAACATCATAAAACTCCATTATTCACACCCCTTTTCGCTCAGACGATTGGCGCCGCAACCGGCACATTTTTCTCGGCAATGGGGCGTAGTAATCCCCTCATGTGCTTTGATATTTTCTCGTTTAAAAAATGCTTCGGTCACTCCGATATCGATGTGCGACCAAGGCAAAACCTCGTCAAATTCTCGTTTACGTGCATTATAAAATGCGGGTTCCACATTTAGATCCGAGAAAATTTCCATCCATTTTTCATAGTTGAAAAATTCGCCCCAACTGTCAAACTTACAGCCGCGATTATGCGCTTCTAACAGCACCTTGCCCAGTCGACGGTCCCCACGGGCAAAAATCCCCTCCAGGTTACTCACCTTGGCATCGTGCCAACTGAGAGAAATTTTTCGGCTGGTAACCGATTGTACCAAATGCTTTTGTTTGGCTTGCAA
>JAFYMD010000215.1 GCA_017556785.1 Clostridia bacterium
CCGAAGGTAATCACGTCCCCTTGGGCTACGGCAACGGGAGCCAAGGTAATAAAACCGGGTCCCGGTACTTGATTGCCTGCTCCGTCAATGTGCCCTGCAAAAGCGCCTGCTTCGGTATAAAGATTGATTAAGGTCGTGTCAGCGACGGCAGGAATCAGCAGACTGCTGAGCAACATTGCGAAAACGATGCATAGGCCAATCATGGATTTCAATGATTTTTTCATAAACATTCCTCCCGGATAAATTTGGACAAAATCACCTTTTCCTTGCAAAAAGAATGAGCTTGTGTTATGATTATACCAGTATTTTCAAGGTTTTTCAATGCACAAAACAAGCAAATAGTTGGACATTTTAAACATATAGGGTGTGAGCAAATGATTCAAAAAATCACCAAAACCATTGTGGTGGGATGCAATCGGTTTTGTCCGCAAACCGCTACGGTGGGATGGGTTGACGAACATCAACAAACCGATATTCATGACTTCTATACCAGTGATTATATTGCGGTACAACAAGGGGATGTGATTACCTTTGGGGCGGCGGTGTCTACCCAATGGTGGCATTTGGTTGCCTATAACGGGGAAAAGGAACCCTATCCCAAGGTAACCATTCATACCGGACTTTCGGTGGTGCAACGGCTGGATCAGACAACCTCTATTATGGAATACACCGTTCCCATTGGGGTTGCCTACGTGCGGCTGATTTGCGACGCTGCATATTTGCATCAATATTTGGTGACCATCAACCGACCCTTTCGAGCAGAGGAATATCACGCGATTATGGCTTCTTCTGCTTCGGAAATATTAACGCAATCTATCCCTATGACGTCGGAGTGTTGGACGGTGGTGGTCAATACCCGAGGACGAGGCACCATGCGTGTGGGAGAACAAACCGTACCGTTTTCTCCGTCCACCATTGTATGCGTGCCCCCAAACGTTCCGTTTCAAAAGCAGTCACAGGAAGGGTTTGTGGACATTCAAATACAAGCTTCTTCTTTTTCTCCCGCCGGGCGTTGGCATACAGGGGTGTTGACGGTGCAAGACGATGACTCTCAAAGCGTGGAGGCGTTGGCGCAATTGATGTTGCGGGTGTTTTGGCAAGGGGACAGCGACAAAACCTTGCTGAATCAATTGTATGCCACGTTGGAACAAATTGTGTTATATCGGGTCAACGAAGAAGCGTCTTGTAATCGTCAGGTAAAACGGATGATGGATCAAATGCAAAGCGGCTTTACGAATCCTGATTTTTCGTTGGAACAGATATTTATGCAAGAGCATTACAGTCAAAATCATTTGCGGCGATTGTTTAAGCAAGAGGTTGGCTGCAGTCCCTTGGCCTATTTATTGACCTTGCGGGTAGACTATGCCAAAGAGTTGATGCGGCAAAATCAAAATCGGGAAGTTACCATTGCACAAATTGGGTTGATGAGCGGATTTCGTGACCCTTGTTATTTTTCACGGATTTTTAAAAAAAGAACAGGGTTTTCTCCTGCACAGTTCATGAAAAAATAAATTTAACAAAGATTTTATTTGACTTTTTCGTTGCAAGAACATACAATGGAATCGGTAAAAAATGAAAGGAGAGATTATGATGCAAAATGATCAAATGACATTGCACGACGTGGACGTGGCAGACTTTATGAAAACGTTGGATTCCTGCAAAGGCGACGTATATTTGGAAACCGCCGAAGGGGACGTGTTGAATCTGCGCTCCAAGCTGTGTCTGCTTATGGGGTTGGAAAACATTTTGAGAGGGGCGGTTATTTCCGAAGCCACCATTCGTTGCACCCGTCCCGAAGACGAAGAGTTGCTCTTCCGCTTTAATCTGTTTAAAGAAGTTCCCAAAAAAGACTGATCCTTCTCATCCCGATTCCGGGTGTTTTAAGGTGCGAAGCCGTTTTAAAACACCAAATGATTGAAAACAAAATGAGAAAAATCCCACAATACGTGTGTATTGCGGGATTTTTTCATGCCCATGAAAGGGAAAGGATGCTCTTAAACCCGATCCTTCCTTGCGGCGTGCGGCCCTGGGGCGGTTTCTTTTTTGCCGTCTTTCGGGGGAAGGTTTTTGTTGCATTTTCCCCATTCGTATGGTAAAATGTAGTGATTTGTTTTTTGCGTTTGGCAATGCGTTGCCCGCCATGACAGTTTTTCTGCGATTTGGAAGGGCGAAATTGTATAATTGCCATAAAAATGCATTTTTTATTCACAAACACTTGCAATTTATGCATTTGTTTGGTATAATTATTCAAGAATTTGAATCATGGGATGATAGCACGTGAAAAAAGTATTTATTGACGGCAAAGCCGGGACTACGGGCTTGCGTATTTATGAACGGTTGGGGGATCGCAACGACATTACCCTGTTGACTCTGCCCGACGAACTGCGCAAAGACCCCGTTGCCAAAAAAGAAATCATGAACCGCAGCGACGTGGTGTTTCTGTGTTTGCCCGACGCGGCGGCCATAGAATCCTTAGCGTTGGTGGAAAATCCCAACACGGTGGTGATCGACACCTCTACCGCTCACCGTGTGAATCCTGCTTTTACCTATGGGTTTCCCGAGGTGGACGAGGGGTTAAAGACCGCTTTGCCGGGGGCAAAACGCATAGCGGTACCGGGATGCCATGCCAGCGGGTTTATTGCCTTGGTGGCACCCTTGATTCAAGCGGGGCTGTTGTCGAAAGAAAGCTTGCTGTGTTGTCATTCGGTAACCGGATACAGCGGCGGCGGTAAAAATATGATTGCCCAATATGAGCAAGCCGAGGTTGACCCCTTGCTTGCCGCACCTCGTCAATACGGGTTGGCTCAGGCACATAAGCATTTACCCGAAATGCAAGCGGTGACCGGTCTTACCCATGCACCAATCTTTTGTCCTATTGTTTCCGACTTTTATAGCGGTATGGAGGTTACGGTGCCCTTGTTTGCCCGTGATTTGCAAGGAACGGTGGAGGATATTCGCCGTGTGTACCGTGAAAAATATACGTCTTCTATTGTATATTATCAAGAAGACGGGTTTGAACAGGGGTTTGCTTCGGCGGCCAAGTTGTCGGGTACCGATCAAATGGAAATTTCGGTGACAGGGAACGATCAGCGAATTTTGTTAATCGCTCGCTATGACAATTTGGGCAAAGGCGCTTCCGGCGCGGCAGTAGAATGTTTAAATTACGTGTTGGGGGTTGACCCTGCAACCGGTCTTGTGTTGCAACAACAGTAAAGAGGAGAGTTTTCCATGAATATACAAGCAATTTCCGGCGGTGTGTGTGCCGCGCAAGGATTTACCGCCAATGGAATTCATTACGGAATTCGTAAAAACAAAGAAAAACGGGATTTATCCTTAATTTTCAGTTCGGTACCCGCTTCGGCGGCGGCGGTATATACCACCAATTTGGTCAAAGGGGCTCCTTTGACGGTGACCAAAGCCCATATTGCCGACGGCAAAGCCAGAGCGGTCATTTGTAACAGCGGCAATGCCAACACCTGCAATGCCGACGGCCCTGCCGTAGCCGAGGAAATGTGCCAACTGTTGGCGAATGAAATGGGAATTGATGCCAACGACGTGGTGGTTGCTTCTACCGGCGTGATCGGACAACCGCTCAATATCGCTCCGATTCAAGCGGGCATTCCCGCTTTGGTAGCGGGACTTGGCGACCATAGCGAGTTTGCGGCCGAAGGGATCATGACCACCGACACCATAAAAAAAGAAATCGCATTGTCCTTTACCGTTGGGGGCAAGGAATGTAAAATTGGCGGAATTGCAAAAGGTTCGGGCATGATCCATCCCAACATGGCCACCATGCTGGTGTTTATTACCACCGACTGCGCCATTTCTCCCGCTATGTTGCAAAAAGCCCTGTCCACCGATATTCAAAACACCTTTAACATGACCAGCGTAGATGGCGATACCTCTACCAATGACATGGTAACCATTTTGGCAAACGGTTTGGCGGGCAATCATGAAATTACCGCCGAGGGAGAGGATTTTACCGCTTTTATGTTCGCGCTGAACTCCTTGACCATGCAACTGTGCCGCTTGATTGCCGGAGACGGCGAAGGAGCTACCAAACTGTTGGAATGCAAGGTCAGCGGCGCCGCTACGCAAGAAATCGCCAAGGTGGTGGCAAAATCGGTGATCTGTTCTTCTTTGGTCAAGGCCGCCATGTTCGGGTCAGATGCCAACTGGGGTCGCGTGCTGTGTGCCATTGGTTATAGTGGGGTGAATACCGATCCCAATACCATAGGCGTTTGGTTTGAATCGGAAAAAGGGAAGATTGTGGTGTGTCAAAACGGTGCGGGCGTACCGTTTTCGGAAGAAATTGCCAAAGAAATTTTGCTGGAAAAAGAGATTACCATTTTGGTAGATCTGGGTCAAGGAGAAGCCTCGGCTACCGCTTGGGGTTGCGACCTTACTTACGATTACGTCAAGATCAACGGGGATTACAGAACCTAAAAAGGAGAAACTGTTATGAATCTCAACACCGCAGAGCGGGCGGCGGTATTGGTCGAAGCCCTGCCCTATATTCAAAATTATACCGGCAAAGTCGTGGTGATCAAATACGGCGGCAATGCCATGATCAACGAAGACCTGAAACTGCAGGTAATGGAAGATATTGTTATGCTTCACTTGGTGGGGGTGCACGTGGTATTGGTTCACGGCGGTGGGCCGGATATTAGCGGTATGCTCAAACGGGTAGGCAAGGAATCGGTATTTAAAGACGGTCTTCGTGTTACCGACAAAGAAACCATGGAAATTGCCCAAATGGTGCTGGCAGGCAAGACCAACAAAAACCTGGTCAACCTGCTGGAGGTCAAGGGCGGCAAAGCCATGGGGATTTCGGGCATTGACGGTCAAATGATCAAAGCCGAAATGAACGATCCCGATTTGGGCTACGTGGGAAAAATTACCGAGGTCAACGTGCAACCCATTCGGGATTTAATCGAAAAGGGGTATATTCCCGTGGTTTCCACCATTGGCTGTGACGATGACGGCAACGTGTATAATATCAATGCCGACACCGCCGCCGCACGAATTGCGGGGGCTATGCAAGCCGAACGGTTGATTACCATGACCGACATTGCGGGGATCTTGGCCGACAAGGATGATCCCGATTCGGTTATTCCTTGTATCGATATTGAAGATGCCAAACAACTGTTTACCAACGGCGTGATCTCCGGTGGTATGATTCCCAAGGTGGAATGCTGTATTGAAGCCATCATTGAAGGGGTAGAACGGGTCACCATTTTAGACGGCCGCGTACCCCATGCGTTGCTTATGGAGACCCTCACCAACGAAGGTGCGGGCACCATGGTGGTAAGGGAGAAGTAATCATGGACGTAAAACAATTAGACGGTCAATATATTGCGGGCACTTATGCTCGTTTCCCTTTGCAGATTGTGTCGGGCAAAGGTGCTTTGCTGACCGATGAACAAGGCAAAGAATACATCGATATGGCGAGTGGTATTGCGGTAAATACCTTTGGTGCTTGCGATCCTGTTTGGGTGGAAGCAGTTACCAAACAAGCCAATACTTTGCAACATATCTCTAATTTGTACTATACCAATCCCTGCGTGGAATTGGCGCAAATGTTGTGTGAAAAAACCGGAATGAAAAAAGTGTTTTTCGGGAACTCCGGCGCCGAAGCCAACGAATGTGCCATTAAGGCCGCTCGGCTGTATGCCGCGAACCAAAAGGGCAAGGAGTATTATACCATTATTACCTTGCAAAACAGTTTCCACGGCCGTACCATCACTACCTTGGCCGCTACGGGGCAAGACGGGTTTCACAACGATTTTACTCCCCTGACCGAAGGGTTTGTATATTGCCCTGCCAATGATATCGAAGCCTTGACCGCCTTGGTCAAGCAGTACAAATGCGCCGCCATTATGATGGAGCCGGTGCAAGGGGAGGGCGGCGTGTTGCCTTTGACGCAAGAATTTGTAACAGCCGCTCGGAACCTTTGCGATGAAAACGACATGGTGCTGATTTTTGACGAAGTGCAAACCGGCAACGGGCGTACCGGCAGTTTATATGCGTATATGCAGTTTGGCATTACCCCCGACGTGGTTTCCACCGCCAAGGGACTGGCGGGCGGGTTGCCCTTGGGTGCTACCTTGCTGAGCGAAAAAATGCAAAACGTGTTTAAACCGGGCTCTCACGGCTCTACCTTCGGGGGAAATCCGGTGTGCTGTGCCGGAGCCATTTCCATTCTCTCCCGCTTGACCGATGACCTGATGGAAGAAGTAAAAGCCAAATCTGCCTATGTTTTTGAGGAATTGGCTTCTGCCGACGGGGTAAAAAGTGTCAGTGGTATGGGGTTGATGATTGGGATAGAAACCCGGCGAGATGCAAGCCAAATCGTAGCCGACTGCATGGCAAACGGAGTGTTGGTGATCAAAGCCAAGAATAAGGTTCGTTTGTTGCCTCCGTTAAACATTACCAACGAACAATTGCAAAAAGCCATAGCTGTGCTCAAAGCCGCTTGCAAGGGGGCGTAACCGATGGATGAAAAAAAGGTAGAACGCATCAACGAACTGTCTCGCCTTGCCCGAGAGCGGGAATTGACCCCCGAAGAACAAACCGAGCGTGCCGCGCTTCGCGCCGAATACGTGGCAAGCTTTAAGGCTTCTCTTACGGGCATTTTGGACAATACGGTGATCCAGTACCCCGACGGAACCAAGAAAAAGGTAGAACACAAAGAAACTATAAAACATTGAAAAAGACCCGCAAGGGTCTTTTTTGTTTAAAAAATAAAAATTACAGTTGCAAACCGAAAATGGTTGTGCTATAATAGGGGAGCAAAAAAATGCAGATGTAGCTCAATGGCAGAGCGCTCGCTTCCCAAGCCAGATACGCGGGTTCGATTCCCGTCATCTGCTCCATGTAAAAACCCTCTTTTGTCTACCTGACAAAAGAGGGTTTTTACAATGATATCCGTTCTTTGGCACGAACGGGTGATATATCTTCGATATGATATCGCACTATCGTGCGATGATATATGCCTTCGGCATATGGAGGAACGGATATTATATCACACTTGCGAAGCAAGTATATCATACGGCTTTGCCGTATATCATATCGCGTTAGCGATATATCATTGAAAAGTGCAGCATCTTATGGTATAATCTTGACGAAAGAAGGTGCTTTTATGTCCGAAAACAAATTGCTTGACTTATCGTTTGAATTTGCGGTTGCAATCGTTAATCTTGTTGATGGTGTAACTGCGCCAAAAAGTTCATACATGACCGATCAGCTTGCAAGAGCAGGCACATCCGTTGGTGCTAATATCCATGAGGCACAATACGCACAAAGCAAAAAAGATTTTGTTGCAAAATTGGAGATCGCTCTCAAGGAATCCAATGAAACAAGTTATTGGTTGAAACTGATGTATGAAACCAAAAGAATAGATACGGCTACTTATCAATACACCGAAAAGCTTTGTGGTAACATTCGTAGGCTTTTAATTGCTTCCTGCAAAACCGCAAAGGAGAACACAAAATGATAACCGAAAAATCCTGCGGCGCCATTGTTTACACATGCGAGAACAGTACAATAAAATATGTAATTATCCGTTCCAAAGAAGGAATATACGGATTCCCTAA
>JAFYMD010000025.1 GCA_017556785.1 Clostridia bacterium
CGCGCTGGCAGAAGGACATCTCCATATCCAGCTGGGTAAATTCCGGCTGGCGGTCACCGCGGGGGTCTTCATCACGGAAGCAGCGGGCGATCTGGAAATACTTTTCAACGCCTGCCACCTGAAGCAGCTGCTTGAGAAGCTTTATCCTGCGGTATTTCGGAGAACAGGATGTGCCGGAAACGTGCGACAACTGTTCCGTCTGCGACGGCGATCCCTTTGAATGTTTGAAAACAAGTTACGAAAACATGAAAAAATGGGGTTATCGCTAAGTCCCCGAGAGGAGTTCCTTTATGTTGAAAGCCGCTATTGTAGGATGTGGCGCTATTGCAGGAGTGCATGCCGCCTCCCTACAAAATATGGATAACGTCACCGTAATCGGTTGCGCCGACATTCGGTTGGAAAAAGCTGAAAAAATGGCTACCAAATTGGGGTGCCCCGCTTATGCTTCTTTAGAAGATATGCTTGCCGCCCAAAAGCCGGACGTGTTGCACATTTGCACACCGCATTATCTTCACGTACCCATGGCGCTGAAAGCGGCTGAATTGGGAATTGCGGTCTTGTCGGAAAAGCCGGAAGGGATTTCGTTGGAACAATTAGACCAATTGGCACAAGCCGAAGAAGCGGGCGCAAGAATCGGTATTTGCTTTCAAAATCGTTACAACGAAGCGGTGGAAGCTGCTCGTGAACACATTGCAAGCGGTTTGGCGGGTAAAATCAAAGGCATTCGCGCCTTTGTTACTTGGAATCGGCAAGCGCCTTATTACACCAACAGCGGTTGGCGAGGCACTTGGGAAACCGAAGGCGGTGGTGTTATGATCAACCAAGCCATTCACACCTTGGATTTGATTCAATATTTTGGCGGATATCCCACCCATATTGAAGGCAAGATCCAAAATCATCACTTAAAAGACGTGATTGAAGTGGAGGACACCGCCACCATTTATATGCGTCTGCCCGATGGAATCCCCGCGGTTATGTATGCCACCACCGCTTTTGCCGTGGACTCCCCTGTTTTGATTGACATTGTGTGCGAAAAAATGACCTTACGGTTAGAGGGCAACACCCTGAAAGAAACCAAGCCCGACGGATCGGCTTCCACCCCTGTTCGATCGGCCGAGTACGGTAACGAAAACCCGGACGGCAAATGCTATTGGGGGAGCGGACACCCAAGTCTGTTCCATGATTTTTACAAGCACATGGAAGAAGGCAAGCCCTTCCCCCTAAACGCCAAGGAAGGTGCCAAAGCGGTAAAACTGTTGTTGGCTTTGTATGAGTCTTCGAAAGAAGATAAAGTAATTGAATTATAATTTTATACAGAAAAATCCTCCTACGGATCGTAGGAGGATTTTTTGTCTTCATTTGATTAAAATATTATGCTACGGTAAGTTGTTCAGCGGGGAACAGTTGTACCTTGCCAACCACCTTTTTCAACACTTCCAGCGCGTCGGCGGCATCCCCTTTGCCACTCAAATCCACATCGGCAACAATTTGCTGACGGGCGGTGAATTTAGTCTTACCCACTATGCTTTTGAGGATTTCCAGAGCGTCGGTGGCATCGACCTTACCGTCCTCATTCACGTCACCGTAGGAACCGCCTGTTACATAAATGGGATTCAAATCGGTAAGTTTTTCGTTGTCTGCGCCAACCGTTACCTTTTCCCAATCTTCTTTGCTACCATTGTAAATAAAGGTATCTAAATTATAGTTATAGCTATTAAACGCTTTGTCACCGATGGTTTGAATGGAAGCGGGCAGACGAATGCCTGTCAGCTCGGTGCGGAAACTAAAAGCGCCTTCGGCAATCAGGCGAGTACCGTCTTTTACCACTAAATTCCCGTTAAAATCTTCCGAAATCTCAATCAGGCAATCCCCGATATACAACACACCATCTTCCCAATTGGTGGTAGTTTTGTAAAGGTGTGTATCGGCAAAGGCATTGGCGCCAATGGCGGTTACCGAGGAAGGAATGGTAATGGTAGCCAATTCGTTACAACCACCAAAGGAGCGATTGCCGATTTGGGTTAAGGTGTCCGGCAACGAAACAGAAGTCATGTTAACAAAATTCAAGAAAGCGTTGTCGTCGATTTTGGTTACCCCTTCGGCGATATTCACCGTTTTCACCGAACCACCACCAAAGGAAACCATATCTTGGGTGATGGTGGTGACGTTTTCGGTAATATTCAAAATTTCAAGATTGTTGCAATTGGCAAAGGGATCGGCCAAAAATCCCGCCGTATATTCAGACGTAATGGTTAATTCTTTCATGGCGGAGCAACCGCTAAAGCAGGCGTAATCCAAATCTTTGAGGTTTTTCGGTAACACGAGCTCGGTTATGGAACTACAACCGGTAAAGGCATATTGGCCGATTACTTCAACGTTGTCGTGGAAAATCACTTGAGGAATCCGGTAGCAATGATAAAAACAATTTTTGGGAATTGCGGTAATCCCTACGGGAATGGTGATCACCGAAGCCAATTTTTCACAACCGTTAAATGCATTCTCGCCAAGTTCGGTAAGATTCTCGGGCAAATTGGCAGAAATTAAGTTTCCGCAACCGTCAAACGCTTGGGATTCAATGACAGTAACCGACTCAGGAATAGTAACTGCCGCTAAACTGTCACAACCATAGAATGCCTCATCTCTGATAATGGCCAAATTGGCAGAAAGGGCAATGTCTTGCACGCTACTATAGGCAAAGGCGCGAACACCCAACTCGGTAACCGTGTCCGGCATGGCAACGGTAGTAACATTTTTTTGATAAAAGGCACCTTCACCAATCATGATAACCGATTTTCCGCCCAAGGTTTCGGGAATGGTTACCGTGGTAGCGCTACCTTTATATTTGGTAAGAACCGCGCCATCCCCTTCAAAGATATACTCAAAATCCCCTTCTACCTCGGCAGTAACCATGGTGATACCGGCAAAACAGGTAGCCAGCATGGTTACGGTCAATAAAAAAGATACCAATGACTTGATTTTCATAACAACACATCCTATATATTTGCTAAATAATGTAATAATCGAAGCAGAACTTGTCACGTTTGTTAAACTTGACGGAACCATTCAAATTCGCCCGACAATACCAACAGCATAGTTACCACCGCGGCGGCTACTACCAACAGAGAAACCACCAGCAACGCCACCGATTTTTTATTCATACGAAAGGCGGGAGTTTCACCGGTTGGAAGCAAACGAGCTTGTCGTAAAGCAGTAGTAAAGGGTTTATACAGCGCCAAGGTAAGCCCGGCATTTAACGTAGCTTTTACGGCATTAAATGGCAACAGCAAAGTGGGCAGCATAGCGACCACTTCGGATCGTTCCACCCCCATAAACAACGGGGTAATGAACAAATTCGCCACCATCATAATGGCAATCACCGAAAGCGCAGCAACGACAACGCCCATAATTGCACCGCTGAAACTTCGTTTATATTTATAAATACTCCCACAGATCACAGCAAACGTGACCGAGGAAAGAATATTCATGATCAAGCCGTAGAGGCCGGTATCGCTCACGGTCAAAAACTCCAAAAACGGCACCAATACGGCAGTAATGCCACCCCAAATAGGCCCAAAAATAAGGGATGTAATGGCAATAATGGCATCTTTGGCGTCAAAAGTAAGAAAACCTACTTTAATACGGAATACAAACACACAAATGTATGCCAAAGCACACATCATGGCAACAACCGCAAGTTTTTTGGTATTCAATGATTTTTGCATAAAAAAACCTCCAAAACAAGAGGGGCAAAAAATGAAAAACTCCGTAAAAAACGGAGCACAAAAGGCAAACGCCTGCTTGTTTCTTTCATCCGGACTGTAACCGTCGGCTTTGGAATCACACCAAAATCGGCATACGCTCGCGGGCTTGTGGGCTGTTGCCCCATTACCGCCGGTGGAGAATTGCACTCCGCCCCGAAACAGTATAATAAGAAGATATAAAATAAAGGAACATCTGCCACTCCTGTTTGGGAGTGGCAGAATTACTTAATTCAAAAAGAATTATTCGTTGATAGCGGTTACAACGCCGGAACCAACGGTACGGCCGCCTTCACGGATAGCGAAGCGCAAACCTTCTTCGATAGCGATAGGAGTGATCAATTCAACGTTGATTTCTACGTTATCGCCGGGCATGCACATGCCTTCGGGATCATCCAAACGGATAGAACCGGTTACGTCGGTAGTTCTGAAATAGAATTGAGGACGATAGTTGTTGAAGAAGGGGGTATGACGGCCACCTTCATCCTTGGACAATACGTAAACTTGGCCACGGAATTTGGTGTGGGGATGAATGGAGTTGGGAGCGCAAAGAACTTGACCACGTTCGATTTCGTTTCTTTGAACACCACGGAGCAAAGCGCCGATGTTGTCGCCGGCTTCAGCATAATCCAAGATTTTGCGGAACATTTCGATACCGGTGCAAACAACTTTACGTTTTTCATCGGTCAAACCAACGATTTCAACTTCTTCACCGGTTTTCAAAACGCCACGTTCTACACGGCCGGTAGCAACAGTACCACGACCGGTGATGGTCATAACGTCTTCAACAGGCATCAAGAAGGGCATGTCAGCTTTACGGTCGGGAGTAGGAATGTACTCGTCAACAGCTTTCATGAGTTCCAAAATGCATTGGGTTTCGGGAGCGTTGGCGGTATCGTCACCGC
>JAFYMD010000216.1 GCA_017556785.1 Clostridia bacterium
TACAAGCTCAGTCCTTGTCTTTGGAAAAAGGTGAGCCGTGGATTGTCCGCCGGTCGTGTACAATCGGTGGTTGTGCGGTTGATCGTAGATCGTGAAAAAGAAATTCGAGCCTTTGTGCCCGAAGAATATTGGTCGTTGGATGCGAAACTCAGCGAAAAAGCAAACAGCCGTATGTTCCCTGCCAAATTGAATACTACGCTGACGGGAGAAAAAATTGAAATTCACAACGGCCAACAAGCCGAAGAGATCCGTTCGGCGGTAGAGCATGCCGATTACGTGGTGCAAACCGTAAAAAAAGGCACCCGTACGGTACAACCTGCGCCGCCGTTTATTACCTCTACCTTGCAACAAGATGCCGCCCGTAAATTCGGCATGACCGGTGAACGTACCATGCGTGCCGCGCAAACCTTGTACGAAGGGGTAGATATTCCCGGTGTGGGCACCACCGGTCTTATTACCTATATGCGTACCGACTCGGTTCGCATTTCCGAGGAAGCAAGAACGGCCGGTAACGAATATATCAAAGCCACCTTTGGCGACAAATATTTGCCGTCTAAACCGCGTTATTACAAAACTCGTTCTTCTGCGCAAGACGGTCACGAAGCCATTCGTCCCACCATGGTGGAACTGTCTCCCGAAAAGGTGAAAGGAGCCCTTACGGGGGATCAATATAAAATTTACAAGCTTATTTGGGAACGGTTTTTGGCAAGCTTAATGGCCGCTTGTGTGAAAAACACCCAAACGGTAGACATTGCCGCTGCCGAGTATTTGTTCCGAGCCACCGGCTTTTCGGTGAAATTTGACGGGTATACCGCATTGTATCAAGAGTCTACCGACGAGGAAGAAGATGCAAAAGCGTTGCCGGATTTAACCGAAGGACAAAAACTCTGTTTGCGGGAACTCACAGGCAACCAACACTTTACCCAACCGCCCGCACGGTATAACGATGCGACCTTGACCGAAGTGATGGAAAAAACCGGAATCGGCCGTCCTTCGACCTATGCTACCACCATTGCCACCGTCATAAAACGGGAATATGTGGAGCGGGAAAAGAAGACCTTGAAGCCCACCGTGTTGGGTGAGGTGACCACCGAATTAATGAGCGATTTGTTCAAGGACATTGTAGATACCAAATTCACCGCCGCCATGGAAGAGGACTTGGACAAAGTGGCCGCAGGAAACATGACCTACGTAGAGACCATGGACAAATTCTACGACCCCTTTATGAATACCATTGCCGCCGCCGAAAAGAAAATGGAAGGCAAGCATGCCAAAATCCCCGACGAGGTCACCGATGAGCTTTGTCCCAATTGCGGCAAAAACATGGTGGTAAAAAGCGGTCGTTTCGGCAAGTTTTTGGCTTGCTCGGGGTACCCCGAATGCAAAACCACCAAACCGATCGTGGTGCGCACCGAAGGTGCTTGCCCTGTTTGCGGTAAGCCTATGGTGGAACGCAAGTCCAAACGCGGTTATAAATATTTCGGGTGTGAAGGGTATCCCGAATGCAAATATATGACTTGGGACACCCCCACCAAAGAGAATTGCCCCAAATGCGGCAAAACCTTGTTTAAACGCCGCGGTGGTGTGATCGGTTGCAACGACGAGGCTTGCGGTTACGAGAAAAAAGCCGAACGCAAAGGTCGCAAAAAGGCGGAAGAAACCGATGAATGATTTGCATGCTACCGTAGTAGGCGCCGGTTTGGCGGGTTGCGAAGCCGCCATGCAGTTGGCAAACCGCGGGGTGCAGGTGACTTTGTATGAAATGAAACCACACAAAATGACACCGGCCCATACCAGCACCGATTTCGGGGAATTGGTTTGTTCCAATTCGCTGAAAGCCAAACGGGTAGAGGCGGCAGGAGGCTTGCTCAAAGCCGAAATGCAGTTGTTCGATTCGTTGTGTGTAAAAACCGCATACGCTTGCGAGGTGCCTGCAGGAGGTGCTTTGGCGGTCAATCGACATGAGTTTTCGGCGGCTATGACCCGCGCGATTCAAGAGCACCCCAACATTACTGTGGTGGAAAAAGAAATCACCGAAATTCCCGACGGAGTATGTGTGATTGCCACGGGACCGCTGACGTCAGATGCTTTTGCCCAAGAATTACAACAAAAGATCGTAGGAAGTCCCCTGCATTTTTACGATGCCGCCGCGCCGATTGTTACGGCCGACAGCATTGACATGAACAGCGCCTTTGCCGCTTCTCGTTACGAGCGGGGTGGCGAAGACGATTACTTAAATTGTCCCATGAACAAAGAAGAGTACGAGGCGTTTTACGAGCAACTCATTACGGCCCAACGGGCACAATTGCATGCGTTTGAAAAAGATCCCAAGGTGTATGAGGGATGCATGCCTATTGAAATCATGGCAAGACGTGGGGCAGATACCATTCGTTTCGGCCCGTTGAAACCCGTTGGTTTGCGGGACCCCCGTACGGGACATCGACCTTGGGCAAACCTGCAACTTCGTAAGGAAAACAAAGAAGGGACTTGCTATAATTTGGTGGGATTTCAAACCAACCTCACCTTCCCTGAACAAAAACGGGTGTTTGGCATGATCCCTGCCTTGAAAAATGCCGAATACGTGCGATACGGTGTTATGCACCGCAATACTTTTTTGGATTCTCCTCGCTTATTGAACCAAGATTTTTCCTTGAAAGAAAACCCCGATTTGTTTTTCGCAGGACAAATGACCGGGGTAGAAGGGTACATGGAATCGGCGGCATCGGGAATCCTTGCGGGAGTGAATGCGTACCGTCGCTTGACGGGACAAGCCTCGCTCGCGTTGCCCGAAACCACCATGATGGGTGCGCTTTCTCGGCATATTGGCAACCAAAACACGGCAGATTTCCAACCCATGGGAGCCAGTTTTGGTTTGTTGCCGCCATTGCCCGAATTGATTCGCGATAAAAAAGAACGATATGGCGCCTTGGCACGTCGTTCCTTAGAAACTCTGCAAAGTGTGTTGCAATATGAAAACCTTTTTGTATCAGACAAATGAAGAAATTACGGCGGTCGCTCGGTTGTTGCAAGAGGGACAGGTTGTGGCAATTCCCACCGAAACGGTATATGGACTTGCCGCCAATGCGTTGGACGAACAAGCGGTGCGTAAGATTTTTGCCGCAAAAAATCGACCTGCGGACAATCCTTTGATCGTACATATTGCCAAGCGGGAGGAGTTGACTTCCTTGGTGAAGGAAATTCCACCTATGGCTCGGGCTTTGGCCGACGCCTTTTGGCCGGGACCGCTTACCATGGTATTGCCTCGTTCGGCAGTGGTGCCCGACGTGGTGACCGCAGGGGGAGATACCGTGGCGGTGCGTATGCCCTCTCACCCCGTGGCACGGGCGATTATAGAGGCCTGCGGGTTGCCTTTGGCGGCTCCTTCGGCCAATCGATCGGGCAGTCCCAGTCCCACTACGGCCGCCCACGTTATGGCGGACATGGAGGGGATCATTCCCGCTGTGTTTGACGGCGGTGAATGTCAAGTTGGCTTGGAGTCCACCGTTGTTTCTCTTGTGGGAGACAAGCCTCGTCTGCTTCGCCCGGGCGGCATTACCCCCGAACAGTTGGAGCGCGTTGTGGGCGAAATGGATATTGATCCCTCGATCACCGCCAACGTACATTTGGACAAAGTCTCGTCTCCCGGTATGAAATATAAACATTATGCGCCCAAAGCGCAGGTTACCTTGTTGCATGGCAGTTGTCAGTCCTTTGTGGATTTTATGAACCACCATGCCGAGCCTGATTCGGTTGCTTTGTGTTTCGACGAAGAAGCATCTTTGATTAACAAACAAGTATTGCGTATCGGCCATGAGCATGATCATGACGAGATCGCACATAATCTGTTTGCGTTGTTGCGAGAAGCAGACAAGCAAAACGTGACACGCATTTATGCCCATTGTCCGTCGCGGCAAGGGGTGGGTTTGGCGGTGTACAACCGCCTGATCCGCGCCGCCGCCTTTGATGAAAGGGAGTTGGAAGCATGAAAGTGATTGGCCTTACCGGTCCGACCGGTGCCGGAAAAACCGTGGTGGCACAAATGATGGAGTTGCCCATTGTCAATGCTGACCGCGTAGCTCGTACCCTGCATAAAGACCCCGTGGTGTTGGCGGAGCTTTGTGAACGGTTTGGTTCGGATATTGCCCACGACGGGGTGCTCAATCGTACCTTGCTGGCCGGTCGTGCATTTGCCACACCCCATGACACCGAGGACTTAAACGCGATCATGCATCCCCGCATTTTAGCAAAAATCGAAGAAGAATTGACCGAGCTGGCGCAAACGGGACATCTGCTTTGTATTTTAGATGCACCGTTGCTGTTTGAAGCCGGTTGTTATCACCTGTGCCATACCACCGTGGCCGTTTTGGCCAACCGTGATCTGCGAAAAAATCGTATCGTGGAACGAGACGGGATTTCGGGCGAAATGGCGGAACAGCGTATGGCTACCCAGCATGATGATGCCTATTTTAGCGAGCGTTGTGAATTTGTAATTCATAACAGTGGCGATATTGTAGAATTGCACACCGCCGCAGAAGATATTTTACAACAAATCAAAGCGAAATTTTCCATAGGAGGATAAACCCATGGCCAAAACCATATCTGCTATCCGTGGCACGCAAGACGTGTTGCCCGGCGAGAGCTATCAATGGCAATACATTGAAAAAACCTTGTTGGAAACTGCTTCTTTGTACGGGTACAAAGAAGTGCGGGTTCCCGTGTTTGAGCAAACCGATTTGTTCCAACGTTCGGTGGGGGATACCACCGACGTGGTGCAAAAAGAAATGTACACCTTTGACGATAAAGGCGGGCGGTCGTTAACCTTGCGCCCCGAAGGTACCGCCGGTTCGGTGCGTTGCCTGTTGGAACATGGATTATATAACGAGGCTTTGCCGGTTAAGGCTTGCTACGTGTTGTCTTGTTATCGGTACGAAAAACCCCAAGCGGGTCGTTTACGGGAATTTCATCAATTCGGCATTGAATGCTTCGGTGCTCCCGAATCTTCTGCCGATGCGGAAATCATTGCCGTGGCCCATCATGCTTTTGAGCGGTTTGGCCTGAAGAACATCCATTTGGAGATCAACTCGATCGGTTGTCCCGAATGCCGTGCAAAATATTTGGAAGCCCTGCGGGAACATTTTCGCAAAAGCGAAGCGGATCTGTGCGAAACCTGCAAAGGTCGCTTGGAACGCAATCCCATGCGGATCTTGGACTGCAAATCTCCCATTTGCGGAGAAATTGCCGCTACTGCTCCCAAAATGATCGACTATATTTGCGACGATTGTCGTGCCCATTTTGAGGGGGTAAAAACAAAACTGGATGCCATGGGCATTTCCTACACCGTGAACCCCACCATTGTTCGCGGTCTTGACTACTATACTCGTACCGTGTTTGAGTTTGTGTCTACCGAAATCGGCGCGCAAGGTACGGTTTGCGGCGGTGGTCGTTATGACGGTTTGGTAGAAGAAATGGGCGGTCCTCATTTGCCCTCTTTGGGTTTTGCTATGGGTCTGGAGCGGTTGCTCATGCTTATGAAAGCCCAAGGGGTACCCTTCCCAGAAGACAAAAAACCGGAGTTGTACGTTGTTCCCATGGGAGATGCCGCACAAATCGCGGCAGCCAAATATTGCGAGCAACTGCGCCGAGAGGGTTTTGCCGCTTTGACCGACTTGAACGGCAGAGGCTTGAAGGCTCAAATGAAATACGCCAACAAATTGAACGTGGGGTATACCCTTGTGTTGGGGGACGATGAACTTTCGGCAGGCAAAGCCAACGTAAAAAATATGGCAACAGGGGAACAAACCCAAGTTGCTCTTGATAACTTAACCGAAGAGTTTTACAAAATCGTGATGGAATCGGCATTTGATGCCATGGAAGTAAGCGTCAACGATTTGGGCAAATAGGAGGAAGCGATATGTTACAAACCGAATTTTTAGGCAACTTGCGCCGCAGCCATTATTGCGGTACGCTGAATACCGACTTGGTAGACCAAACGGTTACCGTTTGCGGCTGGGTACAACGGCAACGGGACTTGGGTGCGTTGATCTTTATTGACGTGCGGGACAGAAGCGGGATTGTGCAACTTGCTTTTGACGATACCACCGACAAAGAAATTTTTGACAAGGCGTTTCATACCCGTTCAGAATACGTAGTAGCCGCCAAAGGGGTGGTTCGTCGCCGTTCTTCGGTCAATCACGACATTCCCACCGGCGAAGTGGAAATTTTTGTAACCGAATACAAAATTTTGTCTATTGCCGAAACCCCTCCCTTTGAAATCGTCGAAAATTCCGACGTAAAAGAAGAATTGCGGCTCAAACACCGCTATTTGGATCTGCGCCGTCCCGACCTGCAAAACAACATCATCATGCGGCACAAAATCGCCAAAATCACCCGTGACTATTTTGATGAAAACGGATTCCTCGAAATCGAAACCCCCATGCTGATTCGTTCCACTCCCGAAGGCGCTCGTGACTTTTTGGTGCCCAGTCGTATTCATCCCGGTCAATTTTATGCTCTGCCTCAATCTCCTCAATTGTACAAACAATTGTCCATGGTAGCAGGCTTTGACCGCTATATGCAAATTGCCCGTTGTTTCCGTGACGAAGACCTGCGCGCCGACCGCCAACCGGAATTTACCCAAATCGACTTGGAAATGTCTTTTGTGGATATGGATGACGTGCTTGCCATTGGTGAAGGCTATATGAAACGGGTGTTTCAAGAAGCTTTGGGTGTGGACGTGCAACTACCCTTGCCCAGACTTACCTATGCCGAAGCCATGAGCCGTTATGGTAGCGATAAGCCCGATACCCGCTATGGTATGGAATTGTTTGATTTGTCCGAAGCGGTTGCCGACAGCGAATTTGTGGTATTCAAAGGTGCGTTGGAAGCGGGCGGCTCTGTTGGCGGCTTTACTGCCAAAAATGCGGTAAACACCTATACCCGCAAAACCATTGACAAGCTTACCGAGCAAGCCAAAGGCATTGGCGCTAAGGGCTTGGCTTGGATTCGTATGACCGACGAAGGCGTGGTTTCTTCTTTCGGTAAATTTATGACCGAAGATCAAATGACCGCCATTTTGAAAGCCGCAGGTGCCGAAAATGGCGACGTGGTATTCATTGTAGCCGACGGCAAAAAGAACTTGGTGCTCAGCGTGCTGGGTGCGTTGCGGCAAGAGGTTGCCAAGAAGCTGGATATCATTCCCGACGGCTTCAATCTGTTGTGGATCACCGAATTCCCCTTCTTCGATTGGGACGAAGATGCAGGTCAGTTTGTGGCTATGCACCATCCCTTTACCTCTCCCATGGACGAATGCATTGAATATTTGGAAACCGACAAGGCCAAAGTCCGTGCCAAAGCCTACGACTTGGTACTCAACGGCATTGAGCTTGCCAGCGGCTCCATTCGTATCACCAACCCCGAATTGCAAAACCGTATGTTTGCTCTGCTGGGTCTTTCGGAAGAAGAAGCCCATGAAAAATTCGGCTTCTTAACCGATGCATTCCGCTACGGGGCTCCTCCTCACGGCGGTATGGGCATTGGCTTGGACCGCTTGGTGATGCAAATGCTGAAATGCGATACCTTGCGGGAAGTGGTTGCTTTCCCCAAAGTGCAAAATGCCAGCGAACTCATGACCGAATGTCCTGCCTTTGTAGACAAAGAACAATTGGATGTTTTGGCGATTCAAACCGTAACTGACGAAAAGTAAAATCCAAATAACAAAAACAGCCATTCGTTTAGAATGGCTGTTTTGCTTGTATGGGGCAAATCAGGTTTCTGCTGCTCGGTCTTGCGATTGCTCTTCGGCGACCGATTGGGAAATATGGGTGCTGTCTTTCCAAATACGAAGCATACCCGATTCTTGAAGTTTTACCAAAACAATCAATAAAATCGGCAATCCCCACAATCCGACAAAACCAAACAAAGTGAGTCCCAAATACATGGAAAGCAAAGTGACTACGGCAGGCAGTCCAACCTGTTGGCCAATGATCTTTGGCTCAATGATATTGCGAATGATGGTAATAACAATATATAAAATCAGCAATCCGATTCCGGTTCCAATCTTGTCGGTGCATAGGCAAATTACCCCCCAAGGAATCAGCACCGTACCGGTGCCCAATACGGGGAAAATATCGACCACCGCTATGATCAAGGCCAATACGCCGGTGTAGGGGATTCCCAAAATCAACAGCCCCATAAACAACTCCAAAAAGGTCACACCCATGACAACCAGGTATCCACGCAACATTTTTAAAATATTTTCGCTAAATACGCGTTTGGCTTTTAGCAAGACTTTTTGGGTGTTTACCGAAAATTGGTTGAGAATAAAGTTGGTGATTTTGTAGTAGTCCATGGTAATGAAACAACAAGCAACCACCGAAACCACCGTAGTGAGCAACAACGAAGGAATGTTGACAAGAATCAAGGCCGCTACGTCGGTCAATGTATTGGTTAAAAAGGACACCGAATGATTGGCCAATTGTTCGGGAGCAGAGCGCAACTCTTGGGCGAGTCCGTCGGGCAGGCGATCGATCCAACCGAAAAATCGCGCACCGAGTTCGCGCAGTTCTTGTTGCAAACCGGGAATCAGTTCCGACAATCGATTGGCCAGATTGCTGAGCTGGTCGTACAACTGAAATCCGATCAAAACCAATAAGCCAAACAAGGCACTTAGCACCACCGCTACCAAAATCAATGACCAAATGGCGCGGGGTAATTTGGTTTTTTGCGACAAAAAGTTGACCGGTCGTTGTAAACTCATGGCGCAAATAAAGCCAATGAGAAACGGCAACAGCCACACGGTAAGATATTTGAGAACAAAATATACGGCTATGGCAATCAGCGTAATAAACGCGGTGTTGACCATAAATCGTTTTTTGGCTTCTACGGTCATGGGTGCGGCCTCCTTTCCTCATACCGTCGATTATTTTCAGTATTCCCATGCGGGTTGCAAAACTATCTGTGTAAAATGTGGAAATGAAATTGTTTTTTATTTCCTTGCATTCTATTCTTGATTGTGCTACAATATTCCAACTGAGAAATTTGTCGAAATCGGTCATGCAAGGGGGGACGTTCATGAAACAGGGTCGCATGAAGTGGTTGAGTGTGGCGACGGTGATTGCCGCAGTTTTGTTTATCGGTGCGGTTACGTGGATAGCAGGAGAACCAATGATTCGATTTGTGTCCAACCCGGAAAAATTTCGTGATTGGGTAGATACCTACGGCCTGTGGAGTCGGGTTGCTTTTGTGGGCATGGTGATTTTTCAGGTGGTCATTGCGCTGATTCCCGGGGAGCCGTTGGAAATCGGTGCCGGCTATGCGTTTGGCTTTTGGGAAGGCACGTTGTTGTGCATGATCGGTATTACCATAGGTAGCTTGATCGTTTTTGCTTTGGTGAGAAAATTCGGTGTCAAGTTGGTGGAAACCTTCTTTTCTGTGGAAAAAATACGTTCGCTGAAATTTTTGCAAAATGAACATCGGCTGAATACGGTAACCTTTTTGGCGTTTTTGATTCCCGGTACCCCCAAAGATTTGCTATGCTATTTTGTAGGGTTGACTCCTATTCGTTGGACTGTTTGGTTTTTTATCAGTATGACGGCACGTATTCCGTCGATCGTTACCTCCACCATAGGGGGCGATGCGCTGAACTCCGAAAATTATTGGATGGCTTTGTGGGTGTTTGGCGGTACGGTGCTGGTCAGCGTCAGCGGCTATCTTTTTTTTGAATATTGGAAAAAACGAAAAAAGAAAAAGGATCACATAACGTAAAAACTGCTTTCCGCAAGTCACGGAAAGCAGTTTTGTTTTATGGGGGATTTAGTGCGCGAAGCACAGCAGACACCGCAAAGGGGGCACTCAGCAATTTGCCGTGTTCCCGTATGTATGCTAAAGAGGTTTTTCCGGCGACCAATTGTTCGCCGTATTCCAAAAGGGAGTGTTTGGGCGGATGGTGCAGTACTAAAATATACCGATCTTGCAAGGAATACAGTTCGCTTTTGATCGATTTGTTCAGTTGCTCTATGGCCATAAACATATGCTCCGCATCGGCAAACCGATACACGTGAGGCGGTAGTGCTTGGTAACGCTTGGTTTTTTGTTCCAATCGGGTGAAGTACAAGGTGCACCCTTGCAACGGTGCGGGAAACACTTCGATCAGCAAACGGCAATTTTGGTGAGAAAATTCGGTTAAGGCGGCGGCATTTTTTAAAACGGTCGTCAGCAATTCCTTGGATTTTGCGTCTTGATAATGAAGCAGTTGATAGGTTAGTCCAAAGGATTGCAGTTCTTCTGCCGTTAATTCCACCCGCAGACTGTCCGGTGCCTCTTTTTGTATTTGCATAGCAATTCCCCCTTTCTGTTATATAGTGTATTAACGGGACAGGCTGTATGCAAGTGGTGTTTTGTTGGAAAAACTGCAAAATTCATCTTGTATTGGCGGAAGGGTTTATATATAATGAAAACAAGCATAGAGAATGTGCCGTTCATGCAAAGAAAGGAGTGGGAAGCACATGGGGTTTGTAAAAATACCTGATTCGTCGGAATTGTTGAAGATGCTGAGCAAGCAAGGAATTGCAACAGAGGATATCATAGGGTATTGTCAAGCCGATTTAACTGCCGATGGATGCTATGCCCACTACGGCTTGGTATTAACGCATGATCAATTGGTGGTTGCTTTTGCACCCAAACGATCGGCAGACAAAGTGTTTGCCGGGTATCGGGGCATGGCAAAGGAATCGTGGTTTGGTGAATCGGTTACCTTGTCGTGTTTTCCTCTCGAACAGGTGGATTCACTAAAAGTGGAAGAGTTGATAGGCGGGGGTTCGCTTTGCTGTTTTGGGAAACAGAACCGCACGCTTTGTTGCGCTACGGGACAGTACATGGCGGAATTGCGTCAGTTTTGCAAGGTGTTTGCCAAGGTGAAAGAGGGAACCCCGTTGCAAGAAGAGGACTATAAGGCGGATTCTCGACCCGAATTTTGTGACAAATGCGGCACGCCGTACGTGGATCGCGATCGGAAAATTTGCCCCAAATGTATGGATCGCCGCAGCTTGTTTGTCCGTACGTTTGCTTATTTCAAACCCCATAAATGGCGTGTGATTGCCATTATGCTGGTGTTTTTGGTCCATTCGTTGATTTATGCTACGCTGCCTTATTTTTCCGGGGTGGTGTATTTTGACGACGTGTTGGGTAAAAAAGCGACTTTCCAAGGGTTTTGGTCGTTGGCGGGCGGCGATTTTGTGTTGCTTATGTGCTTAACGTTGGGGACTTTTTTGGTGTTGCGATTGATCACGGTGATTACCCAATCGTTGCAGGCAATTATGGTTGCTAAAATCGTGCCTCGTGTACTGTGTAAAATCAAACAAGATGTTTTTTCGGCCCTGAAACGGCTATCTCTTAAGTTTTTTACCGACCGCCAAACAGGACCGCTTATGACCCGCGTGCTGGGAGACGCGGGGGAGATTACCTCGTTTTTTATCGACGGATTGCCATATGTGTTCGGCGACGGTGTGCATGTGATTGCCACCATAGCCATGATGTTTGTTATGAATTGGCAAATGGCGGTATTGGCGGTAACAGTGGTTCCGACCCTTACCTTTTTCAGCAATTTGCTTCGCCCTATGTTGTGGCACTTGCACGGAAAACGTCACCGCGCCGCACGGGGAGTAAACGGTGTGCTCAACGACAGTTTGACCGGCGCTCGTGTGATCAAAGCATTCGGAAAAGAAAAAGGTGCCATACAAGGATTTGAAAAAGCCAGTAACCGTATGGCAACGACTGAGGTGTCGGTGGTTGCTTATGAGAATCGGTATTTCGTTTTGTTTTCGTTAGGAGAAAGCCTTTTGAATATTGCGGTGTGGTTTGTGGGTGCATGGCTGATCATTCAATCGGGTCATACCGAAATGTCTTACGGTACGCTGGCCACGTTTACTGCCTTTGTAGGGTATTTGTCCGGTCCGTTGCAACGCATGACCGACATGTTCCGTTGGGGGACGTCGTCCATGAATGCGGCACAACGAATTTTTGAAATCATAGACGCACATCCCGATGTGGAAGAAAAACCCGAGCCGGTTGTGATCGATCGTATGCGGGGAGAAGTGGCGCTGAACAACGTAACCTTTTCTTATCAACCGGGACACCCGGTGTTAAAAGACGTGTCCTTTACCATTCCTGCCGGTCAAATGCTGGGAATTGTGGGACGTTCGGGGGTGGGAAAATCCACCTTGGTCAGCTTGATTGCGCGATTATATGATCCCGATAGCGGCGAGATCACCATAGACGGTGTTCGATTGACCGATTTGAGCATGGACAGCTTACATCGATGCGTTTCTACCGTGTCCCAAGAAAGTTACGTGTTTATGGGCACCGTAGCCGAAAATATTGCCTACGTTCGGCCCAATGCCACTCGCAAGGAAATTGTAGCGGCGGCGGTGTCGGCAGGTGCTCATGATTTTATTTGCCGTTTTCCCGACGGGTATGACACGGTCATTGGTTCGGGCGGTCGACAATTGTCGGGAGGGGAACGGCAACGTTTGTCGGTGGCACGGGCTATTTTGGCAGACAGTCCGATTTTGATTTTAGACGAAGCTACCGCATCGGTGGACACCGCTACCGAACGACAGATTCAAGCGGCGCTGAATCGCTTGATTCAAGGGCGAACCACCATTTCCATTGCCCATCGATTATCGACGCTGCGGAATGCCAATATGCTGTTGGTGATGGAAGACGGCAAGGTGGCCGAATACGGAACCCACGAGCAACTGATGGAACAACAAGGGATCTACTATAAATTGGTGGAATTGCAAACCAAGGCATTATCGCTGGAGGGCCGACAGGCCGCCATGAATGAAAATTTGACCATTGAGTAAAGGAGGGCGAACGATGACGGACCAAAATATTGTAAAAAAAGAGGAGCAACTGGTGGGCGATCTGCTGGAAACTCGGTTTTTGACTCCAAGAGGGGCAATCTTTTCCCAAACAGAAGGGGGATTTCTTTCCCTTGCGGTCGACGGAACGGATTACGGACGTGTCAAGGTGATTCGCGCCTTCCCGTTTACCGATCCCGCGCGGTATTTGTCGGTGCGCCAAGCCGACAACGAGGAGCGGGAAATCGGCATGATTGAAGATTTGGATGTTTTTGATCCCGATACGATCGGGTGGATCACGCGTCAATTGGAAATGCGGTATTTTGTGCCTAAAATTCTTAAAGTACGTGAGATCAAGGAGGAATACGGCTATTCCTATTGGTGGGTGGAAACCGACAAGGGAACTTGTCGATTTACCTGCGACCAAAACGGGGTGACCAAATTGTCCGACACACGGTTGCTCATTTCCGACATTGACGGCAACCGCTTTGAATTGGCAGACACCGGTGGGTTGTCGGCCAAAGAATTGCGTATGGTGGATTTGTATATGTAGTGATGATCAACGGATTTCAAAAGGAGGGACCGAAATGCAATTGAACTGCGAACTGCCTTATTCGTGGCATACTAGTGAATGGGGCGAGTTAGAGTACTGTATTCCTTATGATATTGACAACAACGGCAATTTTTGTTGCGGTGGATATATAGCGGTCTCTCGCCGTTGTTTGGTCGTGTTTGAATCCCAACAGAAATTTTCGTGGTTTTCCCTTGACGAGTGGGATCAAGTGTCTTGTGAAGGCTTGGTGGGGGTCGGTATTCTTACGTACAGTAAAAAAGGGACTTCCTTTGTACTTTGTCGTTTTTCTGCCAAGCATTTGCCGCGGTTTTCCTACGTTGCCAAAGGGATCAACCGATTTATGACGGGGGATTTTCGCAAAGTGATCAGCCATGAGAGGGAAACCGTTTGTAAAAAATGCGGACGTACCATGCACGATACCCAAGTGTGTCCCCATTGCGAGGGAAAAAGAGAGTCCTGGAAGCGATTGTTCAAAATTTGTCGACCGTTTGTTTTTCGGTTTGCGGTTATTTGGGCGCTTATGCTTGCGGCGGCGGGGATCTCGCTGTATATGCAAGAATGGCAACAACAATTTATAGACAACCATTTGCTACCGGCCAAGGGTACGACCGCTCATATTTTTTTGTTTATCGGTGTTATGACGGGGTTCACCTTGCTTGCGGTAGGCATTAACCTGGTCAAACGGTATTTGGGGGTTTCGTTGGGTTCAAAAATGAGCGCTTCCTTGCGGAAAAGTTTGTTTCATAAGATCCAAAGCCTTTCGCTGGCCTATCACGATTCTCGTAAGCCGGGGGATCTGATGAACCGTGTTGTGGGAGATACCAACCAAATTCGTGTGTTTATGGAAAACGTATTTACCAATATGTTTACTTACGTGATCACCTTTTTGGGTGCTTTGGTCATCATGCTGTGCATGAGTTGGCAACTTACACTAATCTCGTTGGTGTTTGTTCCCTCGGTTTGGATTTTGTTTCGTGTTTTTCGCAAAAGAATGCGTCGGTTGTACGTGTTAAGCCGCCGACGGGACGACAAACTCAACTCCAATTTGCAAGACGTGTTGCAAGGGATCAAGGTGGTCAAAACCTTCGGCAAAGAAGGGTATGAAGCCGACCGTTTTTCTCAAAGTGCCGAGGGATTGGCACAGGTCCAAGAAAAGGCGGAACTGTTTTGGGCTATGTTTAATCCTGTGATTTGGTATTTGCTCAATTTGGGTTCCACCTTGGTGTTGTTGGCAGGCGGTTATAAGGTGTTGCAGGGTACCGATTTTACGGTGGGAGAAATGGCACAGTTTATTGGCTATACCAACATGCTTTTTGGCCCCCTGGGGTGGTTTACCAATTTGCCCCGCATGATTTTAAATTTGCGGGTAAGCCTGTCTCGCATTGACGACGTAATGGCGCAAGACGAGGAACTGACAAAAGCCGATGAACCTTGTTGGGCGACGGTTGTGGGTGAGGTCACTTTTGACAACGTGCATTTTGGGTACCGTGCCTATGAGTCGGTGTTGGAGCGGGTGAATTTTACCGTTAAACCGGGAGAGGCCATTGGCTTGGTAGGTCGTTCCGGTTCGGGAAAATCTACTATGATCAATCTGATCATGCGGCTGTACGACGTAAGCGAAGGGCACGTGTTGGTGGATGGAGTCGATCTGCGGGATTGGGATCAAGAAACCTATCACAGCCAAATCGGCGTGGTGTTGCAAGAAAGTTATTTGTTTTCCGGTACCATATTGGACAACATTCGCTTTTCCAAGCCATCCGCTTCGGTGACCGATGTAATTGCCGCCGCCAAAATGGCAGGGGCGCATGATTTTATATGTAAGTTTCCCGACGGGTACAACACGCTGGTGGGAGAAAAAGGGCAACGATTGTCCGGCGGCGAGCGTCAACGAGTGGCGATTGCCCGTGCGGTTTTGACCGATCCTAAAATTTTGATTTTGGACGAAGCAACTTCCAGCTTGGATACCCAAAGTGAATTTATGATTCAAAAAGCGATGGAACGTCTTAAAAAAGGACGCACCAGTTTTGCCATCGCTCATCGATTGTCCACGCTAAAGGATTGCGACCGTATTTTTGTGATTGACGACCATACCATTGCCGAGATCGGTTCTCATGAGGAATTGATGCAACGAGAAAACGGAATCTATAAAGGCTTGGTGGAAGCGCAGTTGGAAATGCACGCCGTGCGCAGTACCGATCGCTGTGAAAAACCAACTACATAGAGAAACCGCCGAATCATTTGATTCGGCGGTTTTGTTCGATTGAAATAAGATTATTTGAATTGAGCGGACAATTCTTTCAGCCAGCCATCGGCTTTGGCTTTGGCTTTTTCTTCGGTGGCTTCGATTGCGGTAATATAGATTTTGATTTTGGGTTCGGTGCCCGAGGGACGAACAATCACGTTGTCGCCTGCGTTGCCCAAACGGTAATACAACACGTCGGATTTGGGAAGTAAAATGGGTGTTTGTTCCCCCGTGATCATGTTGGTTTCTACCGAAACACCGAAATCCAATACTGCGGTGACAGCATCACCGTTGATTGCCTTGGGGGGAGTGTTTCGCAAGGTAACCATAATGTTTTTCATGATTTCCATGCCGGTGGCACCTTCAAAGGTAAATCCGGTCTGACTGCAACAGAAGATACCGTGTTCCTTGTAAAGGTCGGCAAGCACTTCCAACAAGGATTTGCCTACCGATTTGTAGTATGCTGCCATTTCGCAAATCAGCATGGAGGCGATCACGGCATCTTTGTCTCGCACAAAACTACTGGCGTTGTAGCCGTAGCTTTCTTCAAAGCCAAATACAAACCGATTTTCTTCTCCTTTTGCTTCCAACAAAGCAACCTGTTCACCAATGTATTTGAAACCGGTGAGTACGTCAATGATTTGGCAACCGTATTTTTCGGCAATTTTGGTGGCAAGCTGGGTGCTTACTATGGTTTTGACCGCCACGGGATTTTGGGGCAATGTGCCGTTGGCAGAGCGACGGGACAAAATGTAGTTTAACAACAAAGCACCTACTTCGTTGCCGCTCATTAAGGTGTAACCGTCACCGTTGTATACGGCAATTCCCACGCGGTCGGCATCGGGGTCGGTGTCCAGCAACAGGTCGGCGGTGGACTGCTCAGCCATTTTCAAAGCGCACTCAAAAGCCTGACGGATTTCCGGGTTGGGATAAGGAGCGGTAGGGAAGTTTCCGTCGGGATGTTCTTGTTCGGGCACTACCGTTACGTTTTTTACTCCGATTTTTTCCAAAATTTTGCGAACCGGTTTGTTTCCTGTACCGTTTAAGGGAGTGTAAATCACCTTGAGGTCGGTGGTTACCGGCTCAATGGCTTGGGCGGCAACCGCATTTAAATAGCGGTCGATCAAGTCTTGACCGATATACTGAATTTGACCGTTTGCCAAAGCGGTGTCAAAATCGGTGAGCTTAGCGCCACCAAACATGGCAACCTTGTCTACGTATTCCAGCACTTTGGCGCTGTTTTCCACGCTCAATTGGCAACCGTCGGAGCCGTAGGCCTTGTATCCGTTGTATTTGGCGGGGTTGTGGCTGGCGGTAACCACGATCCCTGCTGTGCAATGCAATTCCCGCACAGCGTAAGAAAGCATGGGGGTGGGCATCAATTCTTTGTAAATATAAACCGTAATGCCGTTGGCAGCCAGTACGCGGGCGGCTTCTTTGGCGAACAGATCAGATTTGATACGACTGTCATAAGCGATAGCGGCAGAAGTGCCGCCTGCTTCTTTAATGTATTCGGCCAGTCCTTGGGTGGCTTTGCGAACGGTGTAAATGTTCATGCGGTTGGTACCGGCACCAATGACACCGCGAAGACCGGCGGTGCCAAATTCCAATTCCCGATAAAAACGGTCAAAGATATCATCCTCTTTGCCGCTGATTTCTTGCAATTCGGTTTGCAAGTCGGCATCTTCGGTGGCGTTCATCAACCATTGATTGTACAAGTTTTGAATTTCCATGTTTTCGTCCCCTTGTTATTATGTATATTAGGATATACTATTATATGTAATCATAATACAATTTAACAGAATTGTCAACTTTTTCGAAAAAAGGGCTGTTTTTTTCCGTAGACGAGAGGAAAAAAATCGCCTTACAAGGGGAAAAACCACAAGATATAGCCGACAAAAACAAATTAAACACAAGAAGGAAAAAATAGTAAAAATAATTCTTGACCTTTGGCTTGAAATATGGTATAGTGATATCACCTCTCCGAGGGTCTTTTTTTTGTGCGTATTTTTTGGCCCCCGTTCTGATCAAACGGGTAAAAAGATTGGGCGTCTTCGTCAAGAAAAACAAGCGAAAACAAGAAACAATGGCAGAGGGAGGATCCTCGCTGTGTGACCAAACGTCCCACAGGGGGCAAAATTCCGAAAATCAGGAGGTGCCATAATGAGAGTAAAAATTACAATGGCATGCACAGAGTGCAAACAGCGCAATTACGACACCATCAAGAACAAGAAGAACAATCCCGATCGTCTTGAGATGAACAAGTATTGCAGATTTTGCAGGAAGCACACACTCCACAGAGAAACCAAATAAGGAGGAATACGCAATGAAAATCGTTAGCATTTTTCTGCGAGTATTGGCTGTCGTTTTGGCAGTAGGTACTTTGGTAGCGTTCTTTTTCCCCTTTGTTCAGGCAACTCTGTCCGGAGCCAGTGCCGATATCAATGGTTTAGAATGTGCTTTGGGTGCTGATTTGTCAAAAGAATTCGGTCCTGAAATGGCCAGCTTTAAAGGCAGTTATTTCATCGCATCGTTGATTTTGACCGCACTGGCGGCTGTCACCATGATTGCCGGTCTTGTTTCCAAGAAAAAAGGCTGGAACGGTGTGGCAATCGTTTTGGGCATTCTCAACAGCATTTTGTTGATCAGCTTTATTGCCAATCAACCTTCTGCTTACGTTGATATGGGCCGTGTGTTTGGCGCCACGTTGACCTACACCGCGATCTTTACGGCGGCTGTAATCGGTGGAATTGCTTCGGTGGTTGTATGCATTGCCGGCGTTTTGGTAAAAGACGCTGTAGAATGCAAAGAAACCGGCCGTTTGCCCATCTTAAAGCGTGTTGTCAAATTCCTGCGCGAGTACAAATCCGAACTGAAAAAAGTGGTATGGCCCGGCCCCCGCAGCGTTGTGAAAAACACACTGGTTGTATTGGGCTTCTGCGGTATCGCTTTGTTGCTGATTTGGCTTGTCGACTTGGGACTGCGCGAATTGTTTGAATTGTGCTTCAAAACCAACTAACTGCTTTCCGTCAGTAATCTGGAAGGGAGTGCTGTAAAATGGCTGAAGCAAAATGGTATGTTATCCATACTTACGCCGGGTATGAAAACAAGGTAGCCGGTAACCTGGAAAAAATGGTCGAAAACCGAAAAATGCAGGATTTGATCCATGAAATCAAGGTTCCTACCGAAACCGTGGTGGAAATTAAGGATAACAAGAAAAAAGAAGTGGAAAGAAAAATCTTTCCCGGCTATGTTATGGTAAAAATGATTGTTACCGACGAATCTTGGTACGTTGTGCGCAACGTACACGGTTGCACCGGATTTGTGGGCCCCGCCTCCAAACCCGTACCGCTGACCGATGAAGAAGTCCGCCGCTTGGGTGTGGAAACCGTTTCGGTAGAAGTAGCCTACAAGGTGGGTGACAACATTAAGATTGTCGACGGTCCTTTGACCGGATTTACCGGCATAGTAGACGAAATCGACTTGGCAAACAACCAAGTCAAAATTACGATTTCCATGTTCGGACGGGAAACTCCCGTTGAATTGGAACTGGATCAGGTAGAACCTGAAGAATAACATTTGGTAATATGCGTCCCGTTGGGTCGCTTGAAATAAGGAAAAGCCTTTTCCTTATTGTGGGAGGAATCAAAGCTCAAATTGGTTCCGCCAATTACCACGATATTACGGAGGTGCTAAACTATGGCTCAAAAAGTTACGGGCTACATTAAACTCCAAATTCCTGCCGGAAAAGCCACACCGGCTCCCCCGGTAGGTCCTGCGCTCGGTCAACACGGTGTAAACATCATGGCTTTCACCAAAGAATTCAATGAGCGTACGAAGAACGACGTGGGTCTTATCATCCCTGTTGTTATTACGGTCTATGCCGATCGCTCCTTCACCTTTATCACCAAGACACCCCCTGCTCCCGTGCTTATTAAAAAAGCATGCGGCTTAGACAAAGCATCGGGCGTTCCCAACAAGACAAAGGTTGCAAAGATCACCGGCGAGCAAGTTAGAAAAATTGCCGAACAGAAAATGCCTGACCTGAATGCTGCCAGCATCGAAGCCGCTATGAGCATGATTGCCGGTACCGCACGCAGCATGGGCGTTGAAGTCGTCGATTAGTGCTCCTGGGTGGGAGGAAATTTCCGATTAACCACTTTTTAAAGGAGGAGAAAGTTTTATGAAACACGGTAAAAAATATACTGAAAGCTGCAAATTGTTTGACAAAAATCAACTGTTTGACGCTACTGAAGCTTTAGATTTGGCAATCAAAACCAAAACTGCCAAATTTGACGAAACTGTGGAAATCCACGTTCGTTTGGGTGTTGACTCCCGTCACGCCGACCAACAAGTTCGCGGTGCGGTTGTACTGCCCAACGGTACCGGTAAAGACGTGCGTGTTTGCGCTTTTGTAAAAGGCGACAACGAAAAAATCGCACAAGAAGCCGGTGCTGACGTAATTGGTGCCGAAGAATTGGCCGCCAGAATTCAAAACGAAGGTTTCATGGATTTCGATGTTGTTATTGCAACCCCCGACATGATGGGTGTTGTAGGTCGCTTGGGTAAAGTGCTCGGTCCCCGTGGCTTGATGCCTACTCCCAAAGCCGGTACCGTTACCCCCGACGTGGCAAAAGCAATTGCTGAAGCCAAAGCCGGTAAGATCGAGTATCGTTTGGACAAAACCAACATCATCCACTGCCCCATTGGTAAAGTTTCTTTTGGTGTTGAAAAACTCCAAGAAAACTTTGACACCTTGATGGGCGCCATCGTAAAAGCAAAACCCGCCGCCGCCAAAGGTCAATACGTAAAATCTTGCGTAATTGCTACCACCATGGGCCCCGGCATCCGCATCAACCCCGCAAAATTCCAATAATTGAGAATTTGTAAAATTGATGCTTGACAAACCGTTTGGTTTGTGTTACAATTCCATTGCTGTTTTCAAAGACAGCAGGTGCTGAAAAGCATAAGGTTTGAAACCGCCTGCCGAGGAAAAGCGAACCAATATCCGCCGATTTTCGGCAGTAGTATGGATTTGCGCCTTCCTCGTCATGTGCGGGGAAGGCTTTTTTATTGGAGGTGAATGAATTTGCCTAGCGAAAAAATCTTAGAACAAAAGAAAGCGTTGGTTGCTGAACTGACCGAACAACTCAAAGAAGCTTGCGCCGGTGTTATCGTTGACTACAAAGGTATTTCGGTTACCGAAGACACCAAATTGCGTAAAAGCCTGCGTGAAGCAGGGGTTGAGTATCGTGTTGTAAAGAACACCTACTTGCGCTTTGCTTTCCAAAACGTTGGTATTGAAGGTTTGGATTCCGTACTGGAAGGTACTACTGCTATTGCTTTTAGTAAGGATGAATTGGCTGCTGCCAAAGTATTGTGCAAATATGCCGAAGAAAACAAAAACTTCACTATCAAAGCCGGTTTCTCCGAAGGGAAACCCTTGGACGTTGCTACTGTTGAAGCATTGTCCAAAGTACCCGGCAAGGAAGACTTGCTCGGTATGTTGGCCGGCAGCTTGAGCCAAATGATCGCCGGATTTGCCCGTGCTATCAATGCTGTTGCCGAATCCAAAGGTGAGGGCGCCGCTCCCGCCGAAGCTGCAGAAGCTTAATCAAAAATTTTTATAATTCATTTTATTATGGAGGAAATTTATCATGTCTGAAAAGATTACATCTATCATCGAGACTGTTAAAGAGATGACTGTTCTCGAACTGAACGAACTCGTAAAAGCTATCGAAGAAGAATTTGGCGTATCTGCCGCTGCTCCCGTAGCAGTTGTTGCCGGCGGTGCTGCTCCCGCAGCTGCTGCTGAAGAAAAGACCGAATTTGATGTTATTCTGGCTGAAGTTGGCGCAGAAAAGATCAAGGTTATCAAAGTTGTACGCGAAATCACCGGTTTGGGCTTGGGCGAAGCCAAAGCTCTGGTAGACGGTGCTCCCAAGACTTTGAAAGAAGCTGCTTCCAAAGAAGATGCCGACGCTATCAAGGCAAAATTGGAAGAAGTTGGCGCCAAAGTAGAATTGAAATAAGTTCTGTTTTGCAACAAAAGCCTCACCCAAGCGGTGAGGCTTTTTTCTTTTTTAGGCGGGTGTGGCATATCGCCTCGCCGTTACGTGGAAAAAATTCATAAAAAACGGAAAACTGTGCTGACAGCACATGACATTTCTTTTGTCCATAGTTATAATGAATTTACATAAATAGTAAAGGAGAATACGCATGGGATTTATGGACAAAATCAAAGGTGCTGCAAAATCAGTTACGGCAGTCGTGGATCAAATGAAAGAGGGCGCAGAAATTTCCAAGCGAATCAACGAGTTGGAAGTTAACCACGCCGTACACGGCAATACCTTGACAACAGGAGACGGAATTGAGAACACAATCGGTTTCAAATTCAAATCCGGCGAGGGCAGTATAGACATTGAACGGTATCTTGTTTATCAGGCAACCGTGACCCAAAACCAAATGGGTACCGTAAAAAAATATGCGATTATTGAGGAATTTACCGACGACGATCTGCAGGGTGTAGCCATTGAGTCGGTGAGTGTCAGTGATTATTCGGTAAGTACGCATTTCGACGTTAACATCAATTTGGTGCTGAAAAACGAAACGACCTATTCCTATATAGAAAGCTTTTCGGTTCATCATAACAACACCTATTCCGAGAAACCCCAGTTAGCAGTCTTGCAAATGGAAAAGGAACGAGAGGAATTTGCGGATTTTGTGCTACGATATCTTGGCGGACGTTTGCTTATGTGCCATGAGCAATCCATTCGTACGGCAGCAACGCTGTTTGATCATCTCCTTGCCCATCCGCTGTTCTGTCGACCTGACGACGAACCGCATGAGCCCGGACACTTTTTTGAAGACGGTGTTAATTTTATGGAGGAATTCCTTCGGTTGTACGAGGTTTGCCGCGATAATCTGATCAAAAACCACGAGGATATTTTGAAAAACATAACCGAAGAATATGCAAATAATCAAGCAACGGAATAAGTAAGACTACTATCAGCACAACAAAGGGGGATTTCCATGGCAAGAGAACCCATCAAAGATTGGACCGGCAAAATCATCGGTTTTACCGAATGGTCGGGCAATAAAAAATGGCTCAGCGATTTTTACGGACGCAAATTGGGCTATTATGATCGTTCGGCCGACAAAACCTGTGAATTCGGCGGCCGCATGGTGGGGAAAGGCGACATCCTTATGACCTTGTTGCGATAGTAATATATACGTTCATTTAAAAAACGGAGGAAAATACTGATGGTTTGGACTACAAAAACCAAATGCTGCGCAACCTGCGCCAACTGGAGTGGTGACCGTAAGGTCAATATTCACGGGTCGGCAGAAACTTCCGGTCCCAATGCCCACGGTAGCTGCTATATCGGCGCCAAATCCAATCCCAATGCCGCACACGGTACCACCTGTAACAAATACCAAAAATGGCCGGCTGTAAAGTAATACGGTAAAAAATTCCCACAACAGCATCTGTTGTGGGAATTTTGTTTGACTGAAAATGAAATGCGGATTGCCACGCCCCTATGGGGCTCGCAATGACAGAGGCGAGTAGGTTGGTTGCGTAACCATGGAATTTAGTTTGGGCGATAAGTAACTTATGGTTTCAATAAACTAAATTCCCCAATTTGTCATTGCGAGGGGACACCGAAGGGTGTCTCCCGTGGCAATCCGCATCCCCATAGTCCCCAAAACGTAGTAGGGGACAGCAAAGGAAAACGAGCGGTAGCTTCTTTTGGTGGGTCACGCAAAAAACGCCCTGCTATGTGGCTGGAAATTGATTCTTAGCAAAAAAAGCTATGACAAACAGTTGTTTGTCATAGCTTTTTTCATGTATAGAGAAATTTTCGAGAATTATTTGATCTTTCTGGCTTCGGTATAGTACCGCTTTTCTTCGGCGTGACCCATGGAAAAGGTCTTGCGAGGCAGAGAACCGTCGGCGCTGACCGCAGGGAACAGTTGCTCTTTGGTCATACCTTCGAAAATAAAGCCAAGGGTATTTTCTTGTTTACACAGAGCATGTACGGTGTCGTCTCCGTGAATATAGTCGATTTTTACCTCGGGGTTTTCTTTTAGGTAAGCATCCAACACCGGTTGCAGGGTACCCACCGGCAATTCGGCGGTTTTGCTGAGCCACAGGATGGATTCGCCTGCGGCATCAACAACGGTGTAGGGGTGACCGTCACCGTCGGCCGCACCCACTTTTTCTTGCAGGTAGGCAAGCAAATGGTCTTTGTTTACGTTAAACAGCACCCGATAAATGGGCTCAAATTGAATGGAAGGATCGTGGATGTTGACCACTTCTACCAAAGCATAGCGTGCGGCGGGACTGTCGTTCAAAGCGGCGCATTCTTTGGCTGTGGCAAGAGAATGGTTGCCGTCGCCCACCACAAACATCATGGGATCGTCTTGCCCTGCCAGCAGGTTATTGAGGGCTGCTTGCACCTTTTGTTGCAAGGCTTTGGGAATGAAATACCCTGTCAGGTGGCCGCCTTTTTGCATGAGTTCAAAATCATATGCGGTGGCAAGGGAGTCGATTTTTTGTTCTACGCAACCAATCACGTTGCCGTCGGGGTCGTCCATCATCAACAGTACGTGGGGCAACTCCAACGAGGCGTCTTTACGAATTTGCACACGGGGAGGAATGCGTTCCAGCACGGTTTCTTCGGTGGCACGAATGAGAGCGTTGCTTCCCTTGCGATAATCGTATTCGTTCAGGTCAATGATGCCCAATAAACCCTTGCGAGTACCGCTTACGGTGGTGCGATGCACCAAAATCATAGCGTTTTTGTGTTCTTCAAACACACCGTTTGCCACGTAATCTTCCATGGTTTGGTTGACGGCGGCAATGCGTTCCTCTTTACGGTCTTCTAAGTAGGCTTCGGGCAGAGTAATGCGCAGGGTAGAGGGGGCATCTCCTACAAATTCTTCCACTTGTTGCCAATATTCGGGTTGAGAGGTGAATTGGTCACAAGCCACCACCGACCATTGTTCAATCCCCTTTTTGGGAAGCAAAATATCGGCGGGTTGTAAAGTAAAAGGTTTCATAATTCTTTATCCTTTCCAATATTGTATGGTTGCAGGGTCTAACGTAACAGATTGTTCGCCCTGTTTGGTATGAATGTTGCGGGTGATGGGCTGTGTGCCATAATTCATAAGCAAATAGCCATCCCCCTTGTGGGAAACGTAAAAGCGATCACGCTTGCCGTCGGGTACCTCAATACCATTTTGGGTAAAAAAGGCTTCTATGGGAGCAAAAATCAAATCGGTGATTTCTTCGTCGGAACGTTCCTCATATAGATTATGAGCAATCCACAAGGTTTTGCCCTTGCCAAGGCTTTTTTCTCCTTGCTTTGCAAACAACCGTTCCCTATAATTGACGCCGTCTTCAATACCCCATAGGTCGGTAATGCCTGCCCCTACCAGCAAACCGCCGTTTTTCACAAAGTTCATCAGCTTTTTCAAGGTGGCGGTGCGGTAGTGGCCGTTTACGGTGAGCACCACAGCTTTTACGGTGGACAAAATTCCGTCTTTTATGGTCAAATCGTCTACATAAGCGTAGTCGCCGAAATCTCGCATAGCCGAAAACGAGGTAATCATTTCACTTCTGGCTTCGGGGCGGAACATAATTGCCGTGTCGGGGAAGAACAAGGCGAACTCCCGCTTAATCGGCAGATTGGTAAAGTGGTGAATATCACGGGCGAAGTTTTGTTGCCGACCGCCGCCGTCAATCACGTTGCCGATGTAGTAATGCAAGCCGTCGGCACCTATCGCCGAAGCGTTGTAAATACGGCAAACTACGCCACGTTCGGTTACACCGCCTGCAGGTTCAAATGAGAACTCGGCACCGTAATAGGCACAAGCCGAGCCAACCCAGTTGGTAATGCAAAAGTTCCGTTCAAATTGAGAATCTTCGTTGGTGATACGCACACCGCCGCCCACCTTGGCGCAAGCTTTGCTTTGGGCGGCAAATTCCGAGCCGTGGCAGGGTTGGGCTTCTCCCCCGGTGCAAAGCAACAGTCGGGTGTTGGGGAAATATTTTTTGGCGGTTTGCATCCAAAACGATACATAGTCGGTCATGCATCCCCGATACCAGTCCACAAAATCCACAATCCGCACACGGTCGGCAGGCTTTTTCACCGTCAAAATTCCTTCATCGGTGTAACGGTCAATGTAAGAGCGGTCCAAATCTACCTGCATATTGGGAAAATCCAAGGCATAAAAGGAGGGAAAACTTGAACCCCAAGCGGCATTTAAGCGGTCAAGGGTTTTGTATTTTTTCTCCATGGATTTTTTGAAATGTTCCTTGGCATAGGGGTCGGCACACCAATACCCTGCGTGAGCATGATACGTGCCGCAGGTAAAGGTGGGCCAGTTGCCGTGCCACACGCTGTAAATGGCTTCGCCGAAATCTCCCGTAATGCCGAACAATAACCCTTCAAAAATGTCGGGGTCGGTAAAATGGGCGGCAAGAGCCTTGAAAAAGCGAACGATATATTTTTTAAAGTTGGGATCCCAAATGGATTGCACTTGAGATTCAAACCCGTGCTCGGCACAACATAACCCGTGATGCTCGGTAGAGCGTAAAAACCAGTCGGGCAGGGAGTACCCCGGGCCTGCGATGATAAAGGGTAGCCATTTCAGACCTACCTCTTTGAGTTTTCGCACTTCTTCGTCCCAAACCGAAAAATCCCACTTGCCTTTGCCCCTGTTTTCGCAAGACCGCCAAGTGACGTATTCTTCCACCGAGGTAAATCCAAGGTGTTTGAGTTTTTGCAAGGTGGCTACCGAAAGAGGTGGGTCGCCCCCTGCACACAGTTGGGTGTTTTCACCTGCTTTGGCAGAGGTGGGGGTGATTTCATAAAAGCGGTCGGGCGGGGGTGCGGGACGAGCTTCGGGCGGTTTTACCTCGCAAGCCCCGTTGGGAATTTCACCCGTTGGGGACACACAACGGAATCCCACCGCTTCATTGGGACCGCCCCCCATAATCTGGTGTCGTCGAGCCACTCGTAAATCGGCGGCGGGAGAATGAAAACTGCCTCCGCGACATACCCGATTTCCACCCCAACCGTCGTTGAAACGCTCGGTGCTTTTCACCGTGTCGGAATAAGGGAAATACCAGTCCTCTACATATTGATACACGTTACCCGCCATATCGTATAACCCATAAGGGTTGGGTGCAAAACTGCCCACAGGGGCGGTGTAGCGGTAACCGTCGTCACAAAAACCGTCTCGCCAGGGTTGGGATGAATGGCGGTCGGCAAAATTGCCACGAGCTTTGCCCTCGGCATATGGGTGCTCATTTCCCCACGGGTAAAGAGCGTTCTTTTTACCGCCGCGGGCAGCATATTCCCATTCTTCCTCGGTGGGCAAGCGTTTGCCTGCCCAGGCGGCATAAGCCTTGCAATCATAGTAACGCACGTTGACTACGGGATGATCGGGATAATTTGTAAAATAGTCGGGCATTTCCGGCCAAGGGGGTTGCATGGGGTAGCCTCGCCCCGTGGCATCGCAAAACCGACGGTATTCTGCATTGGTAACAGGCGTAGCATCCATATAAAACCCTTGCGTTTCAAAAGGGTGAATGGGCTGTTCATCGCTGTACCCATAATCACTGCCAATGGCACATTTTCCGGCAGGAATCCATACCATTTGCTTGTTATCTGCCCATACAATTGATTGTTTTTGTTTCATAGGGTTTCCTCTTTTAAATTTGCATCACAAATGCAAAGACGTCTTCTTTGGCGGTTGCGGTGATTTTAGTACGATATAGTCGATCCTGATCCCATGCCGATTGCATCACACGATCGTTATACACGACCTCTTCGGTCTGAACAGCGTACCCATCAGAAAATTCGCAAATCAGTTCTCGGTCACAAAGGGTAAAAATCAGCCGATTCCCCTCTACTTGGGGTGGCATTAAGCTAATGAGATGAAAAGCATATTCCTTCTCTTTTTCTAAAACGAAACGGTCGGTAATAGAAAACCCATTGGTGACCTCTGCCCGTCGAGTAAGGGAAAGAATGCCGCTTTGGGCGGGGTAGACCTCTTTCAATTCCATTTGCACCCAACCTTGACTTGCGTCGGCCACAACCTCGGTGGCGGTTTTTTCTAACGGAATATGCAACAATTGCGGACCCTCTTGTTGCACCATGCCTCCTATTACGGGGGTGTTGTGCCAATCGGAGCGGTTATACCATAAGGAATATCGATTTTCGTTAAAGGTATCGGCACAATAGGTTTGGTGAGCTGGGTCAATCAACACCGGTTGACCTTTATAATACAGGATAAATTCTCCTACGTCGTTGTGACCGTGGGGCTCGTGATTATGCCCGCCCTTCAAGCAGAAGGCAAAATCCCCTTTGCGGCAAATGAAATGCTCATTGGCAGGATTGAACGTGCAGGTGTCGGCAAAGGGTGGGGCTTCTTCAAATCGAATGGGGCCTTCGCACCAATTTTGTAAGGTGCGCAAGGGGAAATGACTGTTGTTGCCCGAGGGTGCGTGGGTAGCATCGGTATTGGTGGCTTGCCAACTTTCCAGAGCCATACGATTGAGAGCATCTGACCCCAATACTTTGCCTGCGCGAGAGAGCCAAACTGCCCGCTCTAACCCCACCTTGGCGGTACTGCAGTCGGCAATGGGTGCCCAACGGCCACCGCCCATATAAAACTCTGAAATGGAGCAAACAAGACTACGAACAAAGGGATGTTCACGAAAATCCGCTTTGCCGTCGGTGGCGACTCGCATTAGTTCCAATAAATCCCAAAAAGCCCCGTTGGAGGGGAAGTAATAATTCGCTCCCTCTAAGCAAGTGCCGTTCTCGGGAATGAATTTCAGCCAGTTGTTCACGTATTCCAAGGCTTTTTGGCAAACGGTTTTTCGCAGGGTTTCGTCCGGTTCTCCAAACAGGGCGGCAATGGAACAAGAAAGCCCAATCCACGGGTTCCAGTTGTTTACGTAATTGCCTTTCAGACCCTTCCATTCCATAAAGCCGTCTGTGACATCGGAGCAATAGGGTTCAAAAATCCGCCGATTCATTTCAAGGTGGAATTTTTCCATAAAAAACTTTGGCATAGCCGTTTCAAACTGTTCTTCCAAATGCCATACTGCCAATGAAACGGTGGCGGCGGTAGCGGCAGAAAATAAATCTACGTGGCGCACCAAATCGAATTCGTGAGGTGCCGATTGATTGGTTTCAAGGCAATGATTATGGGCAGGAATTACCCAGGTGGTTTCTTCTAAAATCGCCCACAACGTATCCATAACGGCAGGTACAAACCGACCTTGCTTGCCGTCGGCCAGTTCCCCTAACAGCAGCTTCAGCAATCGATTGCGGCGGTCAAAATACACCGATTCGTAACGACTGCGATTGCCGTCGCGGGAAAAAGACAGGTATTCGGTCAGCGGCAAAACGCTCAAGGGCTTGGCGGCGCTTTCTTCTGCCTGCCGAATGGCGGCTTTTTGGTAATCGGGATGGGGTGTGGCAGTGAACACGGTGTCGGATAACTTGCGGCATTGCTCACGGGGCAAGATCTGTTGGGCAATGGACCGAGCACACAGTTGGAACATAAGACTCCCTCCTGATAAAGTCGATTTTTTTCAGTATACTAAAAA
>JAFYMD010000217.1 GCA_017556785.1 Clostridia bacterium
AATATGGGATTTTGAATAGCAACAATCGGCGAGCCGAATTTGGCTTCGGTCGCCGATTTGATCATGGATTTAAGAAACCACTTGTTTCGCAGAGGATTTGACCCGTACGGTAGCGGAATTCTTTTTTTCGTCTCGCAGGATATGGGGAGATTCGATTCCGTCCACAAATCCTTTGGTGATCACTACCTTGGACACCGTTTGGTCGGCCGGCAAGGTAAACATAAGCTCGCTGAGCAGTTCTTCCATGGTAGACCGCAGACCGCGAGCACCGGTTTTGCGTGCCAAGGTCTTTTGGGCAATGGCAAGCAAAGCTTCATCTTCAAATTCCAATTCCACATCGTCCATGCGGAACAGAGCTTGGTATTGACGAACAATGGCATTTTTGGGTTGCGACATGACCGAAACCAAATCGGATTCGTCCAAGTTGGTCAGCGAAGCGATCACCGGCAACCGTCCGACGATTTCGGGAATCAGGCCGTACTTTACCAAGTCGTGGTGATTGACCTTTTCCAGCAAATACTCGTCAGAGGAATTGTCTTTGGTTTTGATTTCATTCCCAAAGCCCAACGATCCACCGCCGATTCGCTTGGCAATCACTTCTTGCAAGCCGTCAAACGCACCGGCACAAATGAACAAAATATTGGTGGTGTCCATTTGAATAAACTCTTGTTGCGGATGTTTACGGCCGCCTTGGGGCGGTACGTTGGACACGGTACCTTCTAAAATTTTGAGCAAGGCTTGTTGCACCCCTTCCCCGCTTACGTCACGGGTGATCGAGGGGTTTTCGGATTTGCGGGCAATTTTGTCAATTTCATCCACGTAAATAATGCCACGCTCGGCTTTTTCCACGTCGTAGTCAGCCGCTTGAATCAAGCGAAGCAAAATATTTTCCACGTCTTCGCCCACGTAACCTGCTTCGGTCAACGTGGTGGCATCGGCAATGGCAAAGGGAACGTCCAAAATCTTGGCAAGCGTTTGTGCCAAAAGGGTTTTTCCCACGCCGGTAGGGCCCAGCAACAGCACGTTGCTCTTTTGCAATTCCACGTCGCTTTCTTCTTTGCGATAAATCCGTTTATAGTGATTGTACACCGCAACCGACAGGGATTTTTTGGCATCGTCTTGTCCGATCACGTATTGGTCAAGTTGTTCCTTGATTTGTGTGGGCTTAAGCAACGGTTTTTGTTCTTTGGCGCCATGACGGTCGCGACGGGAACCTTGCCGCTCCTCCATGGTATCACAACACAGTTTTACGCATTGATCGCAAATATAAGCGCCGCTTTTGCCAAACATGATCCGCACGTGATCTTGATCGGCTCCGCAAAAAGAACAAACCACCGGTTTGTCGTTGGTATGATTGGGCATAATCTTCTCCGTTTTCTGTTAATTTATCGGCGTTCAATGACCTTGTCGATCAGGCCGTATTCGCAAGCTTCGGCCGCGGTCATAAAATTGTCGCGTTCGGTATCACGAGCTATGACCTCTATGTCTTTGCCGGTGTTTTCCGCCAAAATACGATTCAAATTGTCACGGGTGCGCTTAATATGGTCGGCGGCAATCAAAATTTCGGTTGCCTGCCCTCTGGCACCACCCAAAGGTTGATGGATCATGATTTCGGCATTGGGCAATGCATAGCGTTTGCCCTTGGCGCCCGCAGACAGCAAAAAGGCTCCCATGCTGGCGGCCATGCCCATGCAAATGGTGGAAACGTCACATTTGATGTATTGCATGGTGTCGTAAATGGCAAGACCTGCCGACACCGAGCCACCGGGAGAGTTGATGTACAGGTTAATGTCTTTTTCGGAATCTTTGCCTTCCAAATACAGCAATTGTGCAATAACAATGCTGGCGGTAGCATCGTTCACCTCATCAGACAACACAATAATACGGTCGTCTAACAAACGGGAAAAAATATCATAAGAGCGTTCGCCCTTACCGGTTTGTTCTACTACATAGGGTACCAAACTCATACGTTTCACCTCATAGTCTTGAAATTGAAAAGGGATTATAACAGAAAGAGCCTGCTATAAATACAGTAGCAGGCTCCCAATTGAAAAAATTGTGTTCTTCCCACGTGGGAATACCGGCCAAAATAATTATAGGTGACGTTCGCCTAAATTATTCAGCTTTTTCCTCTTTTGCTGCGGCAGTTTTTTTCGCGGCAGGCTTTTTGGCAGCTGTGGTTTTTTTGGCGGCGGGTTTCTTTTCGGCGGCTTCTTCCCCTTCGGCTTTGGCGGCGGGTTTCTTAGCGGCCGGTTTTTTAGCAGCGGGTTTCTTGGCTGCGGGTTTCTTTTCGCCTTCGGCTACTTCTTCTTCGCTTTTATCGGCGACTTTTTTAGCAGTCGTTTTTTTGGCGGGAGCTTTTTTAGCGGGTTTCGCATCGGTAATAACTGCCGATTCTTTGATCAAATCAACCGCTTTGTTGGCGGTAATGTCAGAAGCCAAATCTTTGGCGGCAATCACAGCCTTGACTTGTTCCGCTTCCATTTTGTACATTTCGGCAATCTTGGTATATTCGGCGTTCAGTTCTTCTTCGGAAGCTTCCAAGTTTTCTGCCTTGGCGATTGCTTCCAGAGCCAAACGAATCTTAACTTGGGTCAAAGCATTTTCACGGAAGCCTTCGCGGAAATCCTTTTCTTCCATGCCGGTATATTGCATATAGGTCTTCATATCCAACCCTTGATAACGCAAGCGGTTTTCAAAGTCGCGGATGTTTTCATCAATGCGAGCTTCTACCATGCAATCGGGAACCTCTACGGTCATGCCTTCTACCACTTGGCCGATCAAGGCATTTTCCACTTCACCGTCGGCACGAGCGTTTTTGCCTGCGGTGATCTTGTCGGCAATGCTCTTTTTCAATTCGTCCAAGGTGTCAAATTCGCTGACGTCTTTGGCAAATTCATCATCCAAAGCGGGCAATTCCTTGGCTTTGAGTTCATGAATTTTGCATTTGAACAAAGCGGCCTTGCCTTTGAGTTCTTCGGCGTGATATTCTTCGGGGAAGGTTACGTTCACGTCAACGTCTTCACCGGCATTTTTGCCGACCAATTGTTCTTCAAAACCGGGAATAAACGAGCCGGAGCCCAATTCCAAGTTGTAGTTTTCCCCTTTGCCGCCTTCAAAAGCAACGCCGTCGACGAAGCCTTCGAAATCGATAACGGCGGTGTCGCCCAATTGAGAAGCACGACCTTCCACGGGGATGATGCGTGCGTTGCGTTCTTGCATAGAAGCCAATTCACGATCGATTTCGGCATCTTCTACCTTCACAACGGTGCGTTCGGCTTTCAAGCCTTTGTATTCGCCCAAAGTAACTTCGGGTTTGGCGGTAATCAACAATTTGAAGCTGACACCGTTTTTGTCCATGGAAATCAGTTCAAAATCCACTTTTTGTTCTGCCAATTCAATACCGGATTCATTCAGAGCGGCATCGGCAGCATCGGGATACAGTTCTTCTAAAGCGTCTTGATAAAAAACGTCTTCACCGTACATTTTATAAATCATGTTACGGGGCGCTTTACCTTTACGGAAGCCGGGAATGGTGATGGTCTTGAGCGCTTTGGCAGTTACCTTTTCTACCGCCTTGGCAAAAGTTTCGGCGTCGATTTCTACGGTAAGTGCGTAGCGGTTGACATCTACCTTTTCGGTTGCTTTTAACGACATGTTTGGTTCCTCCAATATACTGACTTAAAGTCATAAATTACCAAATGACACTATACCACAAACAAATAAAAATTTCTACTATAAATTACGATTTTTTTGATTCTTGTGAAAATTGCAAGTGTTTTGGTTGAAATCCCTTGCGAAATTGGTAAATTTTTAAAATTTCTCAATCAAAAGCGGGCAAAATTGCAAGGCATCACCCGAAACGACACGAAAGAAAATCCCGTCAACCGTTCCGTTGACCGCCGCATGCAACGCCGGTCCATGCAAATGTCCGTAGTAGCATCGGGTCACCCCGTAGCGAATGAGCAGATCCATGATCTCGTCGCACCGTCGATCGGTACAAACGGGCGGATAATGCAAAAAAACAATGGGAGTTTTTCCTGTTTCGGTTGCGGCCTTCAGCGAAGTTTCCAACCGCGACACTTCCCGTAACAAGACCTTGCGGTCATCTTCTCCCTCGCCCATGATCCATCCACGACTGCCGCATACGGCAAACTCCCCTGCCGTATAGCAGTTGTTGTGTAAGATCTGCAACGTGTTGAACTCTTTTTCTTGCAAAAAAGCGGTCATTTTTTTCATGGTTTCCCACCACAGGTCATGATTTCCCTTCAGTATGATCTTTTGACCGGGCAACTCATGCAAAAACCGAAAATCGGCTTCGGTATCGTTTAGACGCATAGCCCAAGAAATGTCCCCCGGAATCACCACCGTGTCTTGGTCGGTGACCACTGCCCGCCAATTTTTGGTCAAACGGGTCACGTAATCTTGCCAACCCTTAAACACGTCCATGGGTTTGTCACAAGAAAA
>JAFYMD010000026.1 GCA_017556785.1 Clostridia bacterium
TGACCAATTTGCCCAAGACCTTGCGCGAACAGTTGAGGGCGCAGTTTTCCCTGTCCGGGGTGACAGTGCGCCGTAAGTTGGTTTCTCGGTTGGACGGCACCGTCAAGTACTTGTTTGGTTTGTCCGACGGACATTGTGTCGAAGGGGTGGTTATGCATTACCACCACGGACACACCTTGTGTCTTTCTACCCAAGTAGGGTGTCGCATGGGGTGCTCCTTTTGTGCTACCGGCATGGGCGGCTTGATTCGCAACTTAACAGCAGGCGAAATGTTGTGTCAAATTACCACCGCCCAAAATGATTTGGATCTGCGGATCTCTCACGTGGTACTTATGGGTATGGGAGAACCGCTGGACAATTACCAAAACACCGTTCGTTTTTTGGAATTGGTCACTTCCCCCGACCATTTGAATATCAGCGCACGGCATATTTCGTTGTCTACCTGTGGTGTGGTGGATAAGATCGATGCCTTGGGTGATTTGGGATTTCCCATTACGTTGTCTATTTCCCTTCACGCACCCAACGACACCATTCGCAACGAATTAATGCCTGTCAATCGCAAGTGGAAATTGTCACAACTGCTGACCGCTTGCAAAACCTACATAGAAAAAACAAATCGCAGGATTTCGTTTGAATATATTTTGATCGACGGGGTGAACGATACCCCTGCTTGCGCCGAGGAATTGGCAACACGGTTAAAAGGCATGCTGTGCCATGTGAATTTGATTCCCGCCAATCCCGTGCCGGGCAAGACTCATGCAGGTGCTTGTCGCGAGGCAGCGCTGAAATTCCAAAAGCATTTGTGTGACCGTGGCTTAAATGCCACCATTCGCCGCACGTTTGGAAGCGACATCAACGCTTCTTGCGGCCAGTTACGAAATACGTCCGAAAACGGATAGCCCTTGATTTAAGAAGAGGTGAGGTTCATTGAAATTTGCCTGTAAAACCGACATAGGATTGGTGCGACGCTCCAATCAAGACTCATATGCCGTAGGGGAATTGCCCGGCGGTGTGGCCTGGGCGGTGATTTGTGACGGTATGGGCGGTGCCAATGGGGGGAATATTGCCTCCGGCACAGCAGTTAAAACCGTCTCGGAAAAAATTGCCGCATCATGGCGACCGGGAATGGGAGCCAATTCCATTTGCAATATGCTCAAATCTGCGGTTGCCGCCGCCAACGTTAACGTGTTTGACATGGCACAGTCGGTAGAAGCCTTGGCGGGGATGGGAACCACCATAGTGGTGGTGTTGATTGCCGACGGTATGGCTCATTTGGTGCACGCGGGAGACAGCCGTGCCTATCATATTACCGCCGACGGTCTTGTGCAGATTACCCGTGACCATTCCATCGTGCAAAACTTGGTGGAGCAAGGTCGCTTGACCGAGGAAGAGGCTCGCGAGCATCCGCGACGTAACGTGATAACCCGTGCGTTGGGGGTATCGGAGTTTTTGGACGTGGATTACAACGAGGTTGAACTGGACGGTGACCAAGGAATTTTGCTTTGTACCGACGGGCTTTCGGGATTTGTGTCCCACGAAGATATGGAAGAGGTCTTGCGTACCGTTCCGTTTAGCGAAGCACCCGAGCGAATGACGCAACTTGCCAATGAAAATGGTGGCGGCGACAACATTACGGTTGTCGTTATACGCCCTTGACATAACCTAAGAACCTTTGCTTTTGCAGTATGGAGGATCATGAAATGGATAAATATGTAGGAAAACGTTTAGATGGCCGCTATGAGATTCAAGAAATCATCGGCATTGGCGGTATGGCCGTGGTGTACAAGGCCTATGATTCCATCGACGACCGTACGGTTGCCATCAAAATCTTAAAAGAAGAATTGTTGGAAAACCAAGAATTTCGTCGTCGGTTTAAAAATGAGTCAAAAGCCATCGCGGTATTGTCTCATCCCAACATCGTTAAGGTATATGACGTTGGTTTGGGAGATCGTATTCAATACATCGTTATGGAGCATATTGACGGCATCACCTTAAAAGAGTATATCAAAAGCCAACAGATCATCGGTTGGAAGGATGCACTTTATTTTGCCGAACAGGTGCTCAAAGCCTTGCAACACGCCCATGACAAGGGAATTGTACATCGGGACATTAAACCCCAAAACATCATTTTGTTGCCCGACGGCACCATTAAGGTGACCGACTTTGGCATTGCTCGTTTCTCTCGCAGCGAGCATCGTACCATTACCGACAAGGCAATCGGCTCGGTGCATTACATCAGCCCCGAACAAGCCAGAGGGGAAATTACCGACGAAAAGACCGACTTGTACTCGGTGGGTGTGCTGTTATATGAAATGCTTACCGGACGGTTGCCCTTTGATGCCGAAAGTGCAGTTTCGGTTGCGATTATGCAATTGCAAAACGAGCCTACCAAGCCTCGCACGTTGAATCCTGCCATTCCTGAGGGGTTGGAAGATATCATTTTGCGTGCCATGCAAAAAAACAAAGAGCAACGGTACCAATCGTCGGCAGAAATGTTGCGTGATATCGAAAGCTTTAAGCAAAATCCGTCTATTCAGTTTGAGTACAAATATTTCGTGGACTCCGAACCCACCAAGTTTGTTAACGTGGGCGACGTAGTGGGAGTTGCTTCCGGTGCGGTCGTGGCAGGGACAGAGACTGCTATTTCCCCCAAAGACGATCCCGTGGCACGTAAGCAGACGGTCAAACCTACCCCCATGCCCGTAGATGACGATGAGGAAGACGACGAGCCCGAACGGAAATCGGCGGCGTTACCCGTTTTGATCGGTATTACGGTTGCGGTGGTCATTGGGATCATTGCGTTGGGTTGGTGGTTGCTTGCTACCTTTATTTTCCCCGACGACGGCACCTTGACCGAAGCCCCCGATTTAGTAGGGAAATCTTTTGTCGAAGTGCAAAAAATGGACGAATATAAAAACATTGAGTTCACCGAGAAAAAAGAATATTCCACCGAGGTGGAAGCGGGTATTATCATTAGCCAAATGCCTGCCGCAGGTCAACCGTTGCAAGGGAAAAACGAAATCGTTGTGGTGGTCAGCATGGGTGCCAAGGGCAATACGGTAGAGGACTACAGCAACCGACATATTGACACGGTGACCGCTGAGTTGGATCAAGCGGGAGTTCAATACGTGGTATCGCAGGTATACAGCGATACCGTAGACCCCGGTTACGTAATCCAAACCTCTCCCGCAGCAGGACAAAGTATGACACCCGACACGGTCATTACGGTGTTTTACAGCAACGGCCCCAAACCCCAAAAGGTACAAGTAGGGAAATATATTGGTCGCTTGGAAGCCGAAGCCAAGATTCAAATCGAAGGTGACGGCTTGGCCATTGGTCAAGTGGTACGGGAAGAAAGTATGGAACATCCCGCCGGCTACGTCATTCGCCAAGGACTTACCGAAGGCACCGAGGTTGCCAGCGGTACCCCCATTGATATTGTGATCAGTAGTGGGAAACCGGTGGTGATCGATATGCCGGTTCCTGCGGGCGCGGTTAAACCCTTTAGTGTACAGGTGCTTTACAACGGCACAGCGATCCCCGGTGTGGGCGGTAGCGGCGTTGATCCGACCGCATTGAGCGGCAGCTACCAAATCGTTTTGTCTAAAGAAAAGAACGAAGCTTTGTTTAAAAACGCAGCAGCGACGTTCAAAGTGGTGGTAAAATATAGCGGCAACGTGTATATGACATATAACGTCAACTTTGCTACTGCTACTGCCAGCCCTGTGCCAGATTCTGTAAAACCCTTGCCCGAAAGTGTATTGGCAGATGTGAAACCGGTTTCTATTACTTTGACCGGCTTGCCCTCTACCTTTGAATTAGAGGTTTCTAACAGCAACGGTATTCAAATAAAAAATGAGTTTGCTTCCTCTGCCGATGGTAGTTATACCCTTACATTAAAAAAAGAAGGGCTCTTGAAGGACAGCTATACACATGATATCAGTGTGAATGTTGATGGTGTTCCTTACGGCGGATATACCATCGACTTCACCACCGGTACTGCTTCCAGAAACTATTAAACAATGGTACAAGGACAAATTGTAAAAAGCATTGCCGACCTTTATGTTGTAAAGGTCGGCAATGATCCTGAAATTGCCTGCAAAGCCCGCGGCGTGTTTCGCAAGCAAGGGCTGACACCGTTGGTGGGAGACTATGTGACTTGCACGGTCGATGCCAACGGCGAAGGACGCATTGAATCCATTTTACCCCGCAAAAATTTTATGGAACGTCCCAGCGTTGCCAACATAGACCGTTTGTATTTGATCGTTTCGGCTGCCGACCCTGACCCTGTGCCGTTGATGATCGACCGCTTAACGGCATTGGCGTTTGACCGTGAGATCCAACCGATTTTGGTGCTGAACAAAACCGATCTGGCATCGGTGGATTGGCTGTTGGATATTTACAAAACCGTGCCTATGCCGTTGATTCGTGCCTGTGCCGCTACCGGAGAAGGTTGTGACGAGTTGCGAGAATCTCTTTGTCAATCGGGAATCAGCGTGTTGACAGGAAATTCCGGGGTGGGAAAATCCTCGTTGCTTAACTGTGTAGACCCCTTGCTTTCGTTGGCAACCGGCGAAACCAGTAAAAAACTGGGACGAGGAAAACATACCACGCGACACACCCAACTATATGCCATGGGTGAGGGCTATGTTGCCGATACACCCGGCTTTTCTTCGTTGGACATGGAGCGGGTGCAATGGATTTATAAAGAAAATTTGATTTTTGCTTTTCCTGAATTTTTGCCGTTTACGGCCGATTGCCGTTTTGCCGATTGCCGCCATATGGGAGAAAAAGAATGCGGTGTGCAACAAGCGGTGACACGGGGTTTGGTTCACCAAAGCCGTTTAGACAGTTACCGCACCATGTATAAAGAAGCCGATGCCATTAAAGATTGGCAAAGAAAATGAGCATACTCTCCTTGGGAGAGCATGCTCATTTTTTATATCAGTTCCAGTAAATTTGCCAACTCAGACGGGTGGTATAATGTGCACGGAGAAATCGACACCATGTGTTCGTGTACCGACGGTGCGGTGTTGCACCAACCGGCATAAACAAAATCTACGCCTGCGGCGTCTGCCATGGCTTTGCCCACCGGCAAATCGTCTACCACCAACAATTGGTTGGGTTGAAAACGGTAGCGGTGCATTAAATCTTGCAAGGGTGCAGGGTCAGGCTTGTGAGGGGCAAACGCAAGGTCGTAAATCAGGTCGGGGGTAAAACCAAAATGGTGTTGATAATCTCGCTCAATCAAAACCTTGTCGGAATGAGATACCACACACACCATGCCCCCTGCCTGTTTATATTGTGTCAGCAATTCCCGAAATCCCTCGTGCGCGTCGGGGATTTTTTCTTTTACAAAGGTACGCCAAACGTCTAATTCCAACGCCATTTCTTCTTGGGTGAAGTTGTGTACCTGTTGGTAATACTCCATCAATCCCGGGTGGGCGCACACCTCTATAAATCCACGCTCGTCTAAAGGAATTGCTTGCGGACGAAAGACGGCAAGGCAATGTATAAAAGCGGGATAATGAATTTGTGCGGTGGACTGTACCACCGTGTCGTCGTGGTCTAATACAAGACAAGGGTATTTCATAAGGCGCCTCCTTTGACCGTTTGTACCATTATACCACAGGTTACGGCAAAAGGGAATGGGGTGTGTCAAGATTGTTGCAACAGTTTTTCAAAGGTGGTTTCAAACACCTTGGCAAAGGCTATGATCTCTATGTCGGTAACAAACCGCTTGCCGCATTCGATTCGCTGAATGGCATTTTTGTCCAGGTCGATCCCCACCAGTTGCATACGATCTGCCAATTCCCGTTGGGAGATTTTTAAAGCCAATCGAAATTGGGCAATGTTTTTGCCACATACGTTGTTGCGCCCATCGGTCGTCTTATTAATAAACATAAAAAAACTCCTTGTTTTGACATTTAGTACTTGTCAACAACAAAAGTATATGCTATACTGTTGATAGAAATGACATTCACGAAATGTCAAAAAGGGGTGGGGTGCGAAAATGTTCAACAAATGGATGGGGTTGATATTGGCGGCCGTCGTGGTACTTGGCTTGGCTGGTTGCGGGACGGAAGCTGTACTGGTCAAAGAACTGACAGAAAAATATGTTTCACCGGAAATTGAAGAAAATGATGAAAGGCCTACGCCCGACCTGGTGGGTCAATCCTTCGCAGAAGTACAGAAGATGGATGAGTACAAGGCTTTCACCTTTACGGAAAAGAACGAGTATTCTACTGAATATCCTGCCGGTACCATTATCAGTCAAATTCCTCAGCCGGGTCAGCCTCTGAAAGGGAAAAAGGAAATTGTTGTGGTGGTTAGCTTGGGTGCCAAGAGCAACGTGATCGAGGATTACAGCAACCGCCATATTGATACGGTTACGGCTGAACTGGAACAAGCAGGCATCAAATACGTGGTGTCTCAGGTTTATAGCGATACCATCGATCCCGGTTATGTGATCCAGACCTCTCCCGCCGCAGGACAAGATATGACACCTGAAACGGTAATTACGGTATTTTACAGCAACGGCCCCAAGCCCCAAGAGGTTCAGGTTAGCAAATATATCGGTCGGTTAGAGGCAGAAGCCAAGATCCAGATCGAAGGGGACGGTTTGACCATCGGTCAGGTACTGCGAGAAGAGAGCATGGAGCATCCTGCCGGTTATGTAATTCGTCAAAGCTTGACCGAGGGCACCAAGGTTGCCAGCGGTACGCCGGTGGATATCGTGGTCAGCAGTGGCAAACCTGTGGTGATCGACCTGCCAATTCCTGCTGACGCTACTAAGAACTTCTCGGTTCAGGTATATTACAATGGTTCTGCCCGATAGTGTGCTGGCAGATGTGAAATCAGTGAAATGAAGTTTTAGGAGAAATCAGTTATGTACCAAAAAGCAATCTATGTTATTTTATCTGTTTGTATTGTGCTGAGCATGGCGGCGTGTGGGGCACAAACGGTAATGCCTGCCCCCGAGCAACCGAAGACAGAAGAAAAAACCATGCCAAATTTAGTGGGAAAATCTTTTGATGAAGTGAAAACAATGGAAGAATTTAAAGACGTTACCTTTGTGGAATGGTACGCTTATTCTTCCGATTACCCTGCAGGGACAATTGTTGCGCAACTTCGTGAACCGGGAAATGTGGTGAAAAAGGGCGAAGAGTTAGTGGTGATTGTAAACCGCGAACAAAGTGAGCGACCAATTGGTACTCCCGATAGTAACCTTGTGAATGTGGGTAACATCGAAATCAAGTTATATGAATCACAAAACGAATATGATGCTGCAGCTCTGCAAATCGATAAATCTGCTTTGGTTGCTGATGATGCTGTTTACCAAACCGAATATTTGGACAAACATGCTCCTATCGTTCCTGCGGAAGAAGTTGCCAAAAACACCTACATTGAAAATACCGGCAAAAATCCGGCATATGTACGTTTTGTCGTAACTGTTCCTAAAGAAATGAATCCTTTTGTTACCTTGAAATGGAATGACAATGGTGAGTTTACCTTGTCTGGTCCTGCTGACAATGCCGATGGTGACAAAGAATATGTTTTCACTCGGAATGCAACATTGGGTACGGGTGAATTTACCGATGTCGGTTTAAAATCGTTTGAATTGAAAGCTACTATGACCGAAGCCGATATTGCGAAACTTGTTGCAGAAGGCTTTATGAATAACGACAACCGTACCTTTAATATTTTGGTGCGTGCCGAAGCGATTCAAAGCAACGGTTTTTACAATGTGACAGAAGCGTTTGCCGCATTTCATAAATATCGATAAGCAGATACGTTTTACAGCAAAAGCCGTGGCATCCTGCCACGGCTTTTGCCATGTTTATATTGAAAAAAACAAACGCATATGGTATACTTTTTTTAAAAAAAGGAGGGATCGCAATGGATTCGATCAAACTGGGTCGGTATCGGCATTTCAAGGGGATGGAATATGAAGTGATCGGCATCGCTTCCCACTCTGAAACCTTAGAGCCTATGGTGGTGTACAAAGCCCTGTACGGCGAGGGCGGTTTATGGGTGCGACCCGCCGCCATGTGGAACGAAACCGTGGAACGAGACGGACAAATTTTCCGGCGATTTACTTATATAGGGGAGGAATCATTATGATACTCAAAGACAAAACCATCAACTTTTTAGGCGACAGTATTACCCAATGTTGCGGCGCTTCTTGTGCCGAAAACGGCTACGTCAACGTGTTGGCTCGTGAGTATGGACTGAAAAAAGCCAACAACTACGGCATTAGCGGTACCCGCATTGCCAAGCAATTGGGCCCCACCAACAATCCCGCTCATGATGCAGGGTATTGTGACCGTGTGCAACATATGGACCCCGATGCCGACATTATTGTGGTATTTGGCGGTACCAACGACTTTGGTCACGGCAACGCTCCCTTGGGGAGCTTTGACGACCGCCACAACGAAACCTTTTACGGCGCTTGCCACGTATTGTTCCGCTCGCTGTTGGAAAAATATCCCACCAAACCCATTGTGGTGCTCACTCCCCTGCATCGTGCCGAGGAGCTGTTCAACGACCGCAAAGACCGTGCCATCCCTTTAAAACGGTTTGTGGAAATTATAAAAGAAGTAGCCGAATATTACAGCCTGCCCGTGTTGGATTTATTCGCTTGCGGCGGTATGCAACCAAACGTGCCCATCATTCGGGAAACCTATATGCCGGACGGGTTACATCCCAACGATGCCGGTCACGAAAAATTGGCTCGTCAGTTAGGGAATTTCTTACTTTCGTTATAATATTTTTTGAGGTGGTAGTATGGCACAATTTCCATCTATTTTACAAATCCCCGATTTCGTTACCTTGGTGACCGAGCAGGAAACCTCCGTGTTACAGGGACAAGAACGATTGCAGGTACAAGACGTGGAGATTACCATAGTCAACGGCAAAATCACCCTGCAAGCCGACACTACCCCCGTATGTCGGTTGCAACTGCGGTGGAATTTTGCCATGCCGAAAAACGCTCGGATACTGGGTGACACCTGGGAACGTGGCTATGGCGATTTAGAATGGCGGGGTTACGTGCCTCATCGTGCTATGCCATGGTATTTTTTGGCACTTTGCGACCAAACCCTTTCAGGGTATGGAGTAAAAACCAATCCCGACGGCTTGTGCTGCTTTTCTTGCGACCCTAAGGGAATCACCCTTTATATTGACCTTCGGTGTGGCGGCAAAGGGGTTGTTTTAGGGGGCAAAACCTTGCTTTGTGCTCACCTTGTTTGCACCCAAACACAGACCAACCAAGTAGCGGTTTCGGCAGGGGAGTTTGTAAAACAACTTGCCACCGAAAATTGTACCCCCGACCACCCGATTTATGGTTTTAACAACTGGTATTACGCCTACGGCAACAGTTCTCATGAGGATATTTTGGAAAACACAAAACATCTTGCCTCCCTTACCAAGGACCTGGAAAATCGTCCCTATATGATCATTGATGACGGTTGGCAGGTAGAAAGAAAAGCCGGCTATATTGGCGGACCTTGGCGGCAAGGAAACGAAAAATTCTCTGATATGGCCGCGTTGGCTTCTCAAATGACCGACCTTGACGTACTGCCCGGCATTTGGTTTCGTCCGTTGCAAAACCTAGACCCACAAATTCCGACCGCTTGGCGGTTTGCAGGGCGAGAGGATTTGCTTGACCCCTCCCTTCCGGAGGTGTTGGAATATATCAAAGACGATATTCGCACCCTGGTGGGTTGGGGCTACCAAATGATCAAACACGATTTTTCTATGATTGACCTCATGGGCGGCGGTGTCATTGACACCAATCACAGCCCGTGGATGCGTGGCGACATCCCCTTTGCCGACCGCAGTAAAACCACCGCCATGGTGATCAAAGATTTATACAAGGCCATTCACGATGCCACCGACGGCAAGGCACTCATTTTGGGGTGCAACTGTGAAGGGCATTTGGGCGCAGGCTTTATGGAACTTAACCGCACCGGTGACGATACCAGCGGCGTGGAATGGGAACGCACCCGAAAAATGGGGGTTAATACCCTTGCTTTTCGTATGATGCAACAGGACGCTTGGTACGCGGTGGATGCCGATTGTGTTGGCATTACCAAGCACATCCCTTGGGAGAAAAACCGCCACTGGTTGCGCCTGTTGGCTTTCAGCGGCACACCCTTGTTTGTGTCGGTTGCTCCCACCACCTTAAACCAAGAACAAAATGAGGAGTTGGCACAAATGCTGGCGATCGCTTCCCGCCCTCGCCCTGCGGCGCAACCCTTGGATTTTGTGAATAACACCTGTCCCACGCGTTGGATGTTCGGGGACAAGGAAGAAACCTTTGATTGGTTTGATTCCTGCGGAATCCCTCCCGTGCTATGAAAAAGCAATCGTTTCCTTCCTTGGGACAAATGACCGCCATTTCTTTGATGAGCGTGGTACTCATCCTTTGCAGTATCATCACCGTGCCGTCGATTGTGCCCTTTACCCTGCAAACCTTTGGGGTAGCATTGGCGGTGGGGTTATTGGGGATCAAAAGCGGACTGCTTTCGGTCGTGGTATATCTTTTGCTGGGACTTATCGGCTTGCCTGTATTCGCCGGTATGCAAGGCGGTGTAGGGGTGCTTCTTGGTCCCACAGGTGGGTATCTCATCGGCTTTTTGCCTATGGTACTGCTTTCGGGATGGCTGATGAAAAATAAAACCAAACTGTGGCATCGGTACCTTGCCCTCGTCTTTGGGCTTTTGGTGGATTATGCCATCGGTACCCTTTGGTACTTGTTTGTTTATGCAGATTCCGCAGGGGGGATCGTCCCCGCTATCACCCTTTGCGTTCTTCCCTATTTGCTGCCTGATGCTTTGAAGTTGTTGGGGGCGGCACTTATGATTCAAAAACTAAAACCTTATGTAAAGGTAGAACAATGGACATACTAACAACAATCAAGCAACATTTGAATACCGATTTTTTTGACCTGACGGTGGTGGACGAAATCGACTCTACCAATCGGGTGGTCAAACAGTGGGGCAAAGAGGGCAAACCCCAAGGGTCGGTGCTCATTGCTCGCAGTCAAACCGCAGGTCGGGGTCGCTTGGGTCGAAGTTTTTATTCCCCCAAAAGCGGCATTTATTTCAGTATTTTACTGCGCCCTCACTTGTCCCTCAAAGACACCATGCGCCTGACCACCGCCGCCGCCGTATCGGTTGCCGATGCCTTGGGCGAGCAAGCCAAAATCAAATGGGTAAACGATATTTACCTGCACGGCAAAAAGGTGTGCGGCATTTTAACCGAATCGGCATTTTCAGGCGAAAAAACGGACTACGCCGTAGTGGGCATTGGACTGAACTTGACCGCCCCCGATGAAGGGTTCCCCACCGAGCTAAACGAAATTGCAGGGGCGATTTTTGACAATACCCCCACCGAGGAACAGGTGGCGCATCTTATAGTGGAAATCCTCTCACGATTCGAAAAAGCATATCACAATCTGTTTGACGCCACCCTTTTTGAAACCTATGAAAAACGAAATTTATTACAAGGAAAAACCGTCACCGTCGGAACGTTGAGCGGTGTAGTTGTGGGCATAAACGAGGATTTTGCATTGTTAATCAAAGGGGAAGCAGGGCAAATCCACACCATTCAGGCAGGAGAAGCCACCATTGGTTCCGCCGCTTTTTAGGAGGATACGATATGCTAACCAAATGGATCACCACCAAAGCCAAAACCGCCCCCGTCATTCGGCGGCGATTTACCGTTGAAACCAATACCGACGCTACCTTGACCATTTGCGGACTCGGCTTTTTTGAAGCATATATCAACGGAAAACCCGTAACCGACGAAATGTTCAATCCTGTCTGGTCGGACTATACCCCACGGGAAAACCGTCGCATGCTGTATCCGATTCACGACACGTTTACCCATCGGGTCTACTATCGGGTGTATAAGGTGTCCCATCTGTTGCAAACAGGAGAAAACACCCTTGAGGTGCTGTTGGGCAACGGTTGGTTCAACCAACGGGAGCGCAACGTGGAAGGGGATTTTTGGTATGGCGAACCCATGCTTTCGTTTACCCTGACGGTGGATGGCCAAACCGTGGAATCGGACGAGCAATGCGAGTATCGGGAAAGCCATATTGTGTTTAACAATATTTATATGGGTGAGACCCACGATTATCGTGGGGATGTTACCCATTGGCAACCCTGTGAATTTTGCGAGCCGCCCAAAGGAAAATTGCAAGAACAGACCTGCCCTTGCGACGGGGTGATTCGCACCATAGCGCCCAAACTCCTTTGGCAAAAAGGAGACGAAGCCCTTTACGATATGGGCGAAAACATTACAGGGTACGTTCGGTTTTGGCAAGAAGGGGACGTGGGTTGTGAGACCGTGTTGCGGTTTTGCGAAAATTTGAATGCCGACGGGACACCCAATTTTGACTCTTGCCAAGGCAATCAGATTCAGACCGACCGTTGTATCGGCGGCGGTACGCCGATTTGGTTTGCCCCGCATTTTACCTGGCACGGATTTCGCTATGTACACGTCAAAGGACCTGCTACGCAGGTACAAGGGATGGTAGTACATAGCCGTGTGGCGATCACTTCCAACTTTGACAGTAGTGATGCCACCTTAAATTGGCTGTATGAAACCTATCTTCGTACCCAACTTGACAATATGCACTGCGGTGTTCCCATGGATTGTCCTCATCGGGAACGGCTTGGTTACACCGGTGACGGTCAAGTGTGTTGCGATACGGGGTTGCTTATGTTGGATAGTACCTCCTTTTATAAAAAATGGATGCAGGATATTGCCGATTGCCAAGACCCCAACGGTCACGTGCAACATACCGCTCCTTTTTACGGCGGTGGCGGCGGTCCCGGCGGATGGGGCGGCGCGATTGTGGCGGTTCCCTATTTCTATTACCGCCATACCTTGGATTCGGAGGTGTTGGCGCAGTACTTCCCTCACATGGCACGGTGGGTCGAATATATGGAAAGTCGTTGCGAAAACGGTTTGGTGGTGCGAGAAGAAGAGGGCGGTTGGTGCCTTGGCGAATGGTGCACACCCGATGCCGTGAAAATCGATCCTGCCTTTGTGAATACCTATTTCCTTATTAAAAATCTGCAACGTATGGCAGAACTCGCCGACCGTTTGGGGCAAAACCCAACGGTGTGGCAACAAAAAGCACAAATTCATCTTGATGCCTTGCACAAAGCCTTTTATCGGCCCGACGAACACACCTACGGGGTGCAAGGGGCAGATGCTTTCGCTTTGGATATCGGTTTGGGGGATGTTGCCATGTTTGACCGATTGGCGGCTTACTACGATGAGACGAGGCAGTTTGACACCGGCATTTTCGGAACCGACGTTTTGCTTGACTTGTTGTTTTCCCGCGGACGTGGGAAAACCGCCCTTCGCTTGCTCACATCCCGTAAAGAGTATACCTTCGGTTATATGATGGAGGCGGGTGCCACCACCCTTTGGGAA
>JAFYMD010000218.1 GCA_017556785.1 Clostridia bacterium
AAAATTCGCGTGGGTGCTTTGATCAACCGCACTCGCGAATCGGGTGTGATTGGCGGGGACACGGCTCTCATGTCCGACGGATGTTGCGGACTTTCTTATCTGAGCGGCAGCTCGGCAGTTACCATAGGCGATTTTGTGGTTACCTCCGGCGAAGGCGGGGTGTTTCCTGCCGGACTTATGATTGGTACGGTCAGTGACGTGCGGAAAGACGCTTCCAACGTATCCATTTACGGGGTGGTCAAAACGGCAAGCGATGTTTCTGACGTTACGCAGGTTATGGTTATTACCCATTTTGAAGGACAAGGTGGGATTGCCAAATGACCAATCACAAAAACTCGCATTTTCACCGACGGTTGCAATTTTTTTTATTGGGATTGCTGTTGGTAATGTTATGGTCGTTGCAGATTGCACCTGCCAATTTATTTGAGATCGGATCGGTTCGTCCGGTTCCCACCGTTGTTTTGACGATTTGTGTGGGGATTTTATACGGCGAAACAGCAGGGGGCGTATTTGGCCTTTTCGCAGGCTTGCTTATGGATACTTATACTACGCCTACGGTGGCCTTTCACGTGGTGCTTTTAACGGCACTGGGGATTTTTTGCGGATTGGCAGTGAAACACTTGTTTATGAACAATCGTTTTTCTTGGACGGTCTTGTGGTTTGTTGGTTCGTTATTGTATTTTATATTTTATTGGCTGTTGTTTAAAGTGATTTTGGGGAACGACGGCTTTTCGTATTTGCTTTATTATTCTTTGCCCGGTGCCTTGTATACCGGCGCATGGGGCATTGTGTTGCATCCGCTTGTTTGGAGTATTCGTCGTTGGTGTTAAAAGTCAAGGAGCGTCGCTATGATTATCAACAAAAGAGAAAATAATTCTCGTGTTACCGTGCTGTGCATCATTTTGATCGCGGTACTTTTGTTGTATAGCGTTCGTATGTTTAATTGGCAAATCATCAATCGCGACAAGTATGTAAGTGAATCGTTGACTACCACGGCAACCTTTACCCCGTTACAGGCCGCCAGAGGAGAAATCTTGGATTGCTACGGGCGTACCTTTGCCACCAATACCGAATCTTACAATTTGGTGTTTAACAAAATCTATTTGCCCGAAGATCGGTTGAATCAGACCATATTGACCTTGACCGATCTGTTGGCGCAAACGGGGGAACCTTGGGTGGACAATTTGCCCATGACCGAAGCAGCGCCGTACCGTTTTGTGGAAGATAAGGCGATTTCTCCCGCGACCATGATTAAAGAATTGGGACTTGCCCACTATGCGACCGAAGAAAACTGTTACCAAGCCATGGTTAGCGAGTTTCAATTAGAACCCTTCAACGAAAAGCAAAAACGTGTGATCATGGGGGTGCGTTTGACCATGTTGGTGGCGGACTATGCCGACACCATTCCTTATACCTTTGCCAAAAACGTGTCCCTTTCTACTGTGACGAAAATCGAAGAATCTTCGTTGCTTTTGCCGGGGGTTGAAACCAACGTGGTAACCACCCGTGAATATGTTACCGGCTCTATTGCCAGCCATATCATAGGCACCATTGGGCCGATTTATTCCGAAGAATGGGAACAATTAAAAGACCAAGGTTATGCTTATAGTGACACGGTTGGCAAATCGGGGATTGAAAAATATGCCGAAACCTTTTTGCGTGGAACCGAAGGTCAGTTAAAAACCATTCGCGCCATGGACGGTACCGTGTTGTCTACCCAAGTGGTTACCCAACCGGTGGCAGGAAATTCGGTTATGTTGACCATTGACCGAAACATTCAGTCGGTGGCCCAGCAATCATTAAAAGAATTGATTGACAAATTAAGCAATACCAACGATCCCAATACTCGCTCGGCAAACGCAGGCAGCATTGTGGTCATGAACGTAAACACCGGTGCGGTGTTGGCTGCGGTGACCTATCCGTCTTACGACAACGAAACGTATACCAGCGATTACGACAAGCTGTTGGAAGATCCCCGCAGACCGTTGTTCAATCGAGCTTTTAGTGGGATTTATGCGCCGGGTTCCACGTTTAAACCCGCTACTGCCAGCATTGCTCTGCAGGAGGGGATTATTGACAAATCGGACTATATCTTTTGTTCCGAGGTTTACAAATATTATCAAGACTATCAGCCCTCGTGTATGCACTACCACGGTTCTTTGGACGTGGTGGGAGCATTGCAGGTTTCTTGCAACTACTTCTTTTATGATGTAGGTCGTCGTTTGGGAATTACCAAACTCAACGAGTATTGTTCCAACTATGGGTTGGGTGTCAAGACAGGAATCGAATTGACCGAAGCCACCGGCATTTTGGCAGGGCGCACCTACCGTGAATCCATTGGTTCTCATTGGAATGACGGTGACACCTTGCAAGCGGCAATCGGACAATCAGACAACGCTTTTTCTCCGTTGCAACTGGCTACCTATATTTCTACTTTGGCAAATGGCGGCAATCGTTACAAAGCACATTTGATCGGTCAAGTTCGAGACTATGATTTGAACAACATAATTCAACAAACCGAACCGCAATTGTTGGGTACCACGAACATCGACGCGTCGGTGCACGATACCGTCAAAAAAGGGATGTTGTCGGTAACCACAGAAGGTTCGGTCTCTACGCTGTTTGCCGATTACCCCATTCAAGTAGGGGGCAAAACAGGTACTGCTACCGTATATGACAAAGGGGTGGAGTACAACAACGGCGTATTCGTTGCTTTTGCACCCTATGAAAAACCGGAGATTGCTGTGGTGACCATTGTGGAAAAAGGCGGCTACGGTTCAGGATGTGCCCAGCCGACACGAGATATTTTCGACGCTTATTTCTACTATCAGGGCGACAGTTACGAAGGTCGCCAAACAGGGGTGTTGGTCCCGTAATTCTTGTTGTCAATGAGGGCGTTTTGTGAATATTGATACAATCAATTGACAAATCCTTCGGTTTTGTGCTATAATAACACATAGATTTTATGTGGGGGGATCCGATTTGGGCGACATCATTACAGTTGTTTCGGGCAAAGGCGGCGTGGGAAAATCCACCGTGGCCGCAAGCGTGGCTCGCCACTTGAAACAATGGGCCAAACGGGTCTTGTTGGTTGATACCGATGGGGGCATTTGTTCCGCTCAATTGTTGGTTTCGGGCGGTGAGAGTGCCATATACCATTTGGGAGATTTGTTTGCAGGGGTAGCTTCTGTTGAAGAGACTACGGTAGTTATAGAAGGGGAACCGCATTTTTTGGCGGCACCCGATCGGTTGTTTACTCCTCGTGAGTGGCGAGAATTGGCGTTGTTGCTTCTCTCTTTGCGGGAACGATACGACTATATCGTGGTGGACCGTGCGGCGGGGTTGGACTTCGTTTTGGAACAATATTTGACCGATTATACTGCTTTGGTAGTCAGTACGCCCGACCCGCTTTCTTTGCGGGGGGCAGGTCAAGCTTGTCATGTTTTGCGACAAATGGGATGTGAAAATGTCCGGTTGGTGATCAATCGCTTTTTACCCGCCTACGTTCGGCAAAAAATCATGCCCAATATCGACAGCATTTGCGATCGGGTAGGGGCGCAGTTGATTGGCATTGTGCCGGAAGACCTGTTTGTTTTGCAAGATTTGACCAAAGGGAAACCAACAAAAGAAGCACCTTATAACAAGGCGCTGAATCGCATTGCGGGGCGCTTGGCCGGCAATGCCATTGCTTTACCGAAACTCAAAAAATTATTAAAATAACTACGAAAGGGATGATTACGATGCATATCGCATTGATCGCACACGACTCCAAAAAAGAATTGATGATTCAGTTTTGCATGGCTTAGTGCGGTATTTTAAATCGCCATGATTTATGTGCGACCGCTACTACAGGTAAACTGATTTCCGAAGCCACCGGGCTGAAGATTCAACGCTATCTCAGCGGCAACCAAGGTGGCGACCAACAAATCGCCGCGCGTATCGGATGTGACGAAATCGACCTTTTGCTATGGTTCCGTGATCCTCTTAATCGCGGTAACGATGTGGGCAATCAAGCAGAATTGCTTCGGTTGTGCGACGTGCACAACATCCCCGTTGCCACCAATATTGCAACCGCCGAAGTGCTCATTCACGGTTTGGAACGGGGCGATATGGATTGGCGCAATATTGTGAATCCTATTAAATAACTGTATTGTAAATAAAACAGAGAGTGAGATTCCTATCTCACTCTCTGTTTTATTTTTGGTTTTTATTCTTCTGAAATGATCGCGTTAAACTCTGCAACCACCTTCATATAGGTTTCTTCGTCTTCAATGTCGGACAATCGGAACTGTTCTTGGTCAACGGCGTGATACCCATAAATCAGTACGGTTTCGTTGTCGTCGGTGGGGGCCAAGGCAATATAATCTTGCCCGTCAACGTCGAACACGCCTATAATCATACATTCTTGGTCAATTGCCGAGCCGTCGTCGCCCAGCAATTGTATGGTAATAAAGTTTTCCATGGGTTATTCCTCCATCATACTTTCGTAAACAGAAGCCACGCGATCGTACAAATCGTCATCTTCAATTTCCAACAAGGTTACTTTTCCGTCGATTTCTTTGAAATCAAATAAATACACGTCGGCATCGTTGTCGGCGGGAACCAATGCCAGATATTCTTTTTTGTCAACGGTAAATTTCCGTTCCACCGTAAAGGTCTGTTCAAAGGGATTTCCGTTGTCGTCAAATAAGGTAACGGTTAAGGTTTGTTCCATGGTGCTTACTCCTTTATACTGCCGTCGGGATTAAACAGGGGCAGGGGGCTTAAATATTGAATATCTTTGCGGTTCATGGCATCGCCTTCTGCCAAAATGGCAACGCGTGCCACAATATTGCCGCCGGCTTGATTGACCAAATCTTCTACTGCTTTTAAAGATTCACCGGTGGAAATAACATCGTCAACAATCAAAATGCGTTTGCCTTTCATGGCGTCGGCATCGCTTTGGTCCAAATATAAATGTTGAATACGGTCGGTGGTAATAGAGCGCACTTCAACTTTAAACACCTTTTGCATATATAATTTGGTGCCTTTGCGGGCAATGATGTATTTGGTGTCGCCGTGTTGCCGTGCCATTTCGTGTGCCAGAGGAATCCCTTTGGCTTCGGCGGTAATCAGCAAATCGTATTCGGGCGCGATTTTAAGCAATTCGCGGGCACAAGCCACCGTCAACTCTTGGTCACCCATTATAACAAAAGCGGCGATGTATAAATCATCGGTTGCTTTGCACAAGGGCAATGCACGGTCTAAACCGGCTATATTCATTTTATATTCCATTACGAATCCTTCTTTCTTGTTCGGCTGTTTTTATTGTATCTCTTTTTTTCAAAAAGTCAATTACTGCTTTTGCAAAACTTGTCTTTTTTAGTAAAATATAGATTGACAAACCGTAGCAAGTATGGTATAATGCTTTAGCGTAGTAAAGCGTTACAACGATAAATTATGAAATGAGGAATTTACAATGAAAAAAATTGCATTACTTTTGGCTTTGCTTATGACCCTGTCGGTATGTTTCGTAGGTTGCGATTCTAAAGATACCTTGGTAGTAGGTATCACCGATTTCGCTCCTATGGATTATAAAGATGCCGACGGCAACTGGATTGGCTTTGACGCTGACATGGCAAAGGCTTTTGCTGAATCCATGGGCATGGAAGTAGAATTTGTAGAAATTGAATGGGACAACAAAATCGCCGAATTGGATGCCGGCACCATTGACGTAGTATGGAACGGTATGACCTTGACCGACGAAGTTAAAGGCGGTATGGATTGCTCCAATCCTTATTGCAACAACGCACAAGTGGTAGTTGTGGCTTCTGATAAAGCTGCTCAATACCAAACCAAAGAATCTTTGGCAGGTTTGAAATTTGCTGTTGAAGCAGGTTCCGCCGGTGAAGCTGCCGTAAAAGAATTGGGCAACCAATACAACTCGGTAAAAGACCAAGCAACTGCTTTGATGGAAGTTGCCGCCGGTACTTCCGATGCTTGCGTAATTGACTTGCTTATGGCCGGTGCTATGATTGGCGAAGGCACTAGCTATCCCGATTTGACCTATACCGTTAAATTGACCACCGAAGAATATGGCGTTGGTTTCAAAAAAGGCTCGGAATATACCGCAAAACTGAATCAATTCTTTAAAGACGCCTATGCTGACGGCTCTATGATGGAAACCGCTAAAAAATACGGTGTTCAAGAATCGATTATTGCTCAATAATTTGACTGAAATTCAGCGACTTAACAAAGGCAGGGAAGTCAAGTCAGACTTCTCTGCCATTGTGTTGTTATTAAACGAAAACAGGTGAATGTATGTTTGTAGAAGTTCTTTCTGCCTTAAACGAGGGCTTTTTAAAAACGTTGGAACTGTTTGGATTAACCCTGGCAGGCGCTTTGCCACTGGGGTTGGTTATTGCTTTTGGTTCCATGAGTCGATTCACGCCGCTAAAAGCATTGGTACGCACGTTTGTTTGGATTATTCGCGGCACTCCCTTGATGTTGCAGTTAATGATCATTTACTATTTCCCCGGCTTGATTTTTGGGAATAATATTTGGGGTACGGGCGAAGGCGGTCGTTTCATCGCTTCTATTGCCGCTTTTGTACTGAATTATGCTTGTTATTTTTCCGAAATCTATCGTGGTGGAATCCAAGGGGTTTCCAAGGGACAATATGAGGCAGGGCAAGTACTTGGTATGACCAAAACCCAAGTGTTCTTTCGGGTGGTTCTGCTGCAGGTGATAAAACGCATTCTCCCTCCCATTTCCAACGAAGTGATAACGTTGGTAAAAGACACTTCCCTTGCTCGCATTATCGCCATGCAAGAGGTGATTTGGGCAGGTCAAGCGTTTATGAAGTCCGACGGTATTATTTGGCCGTTGTTTTTTACCGGTGTTTATTATTTGATATTTAGCGGTATTTTGACCCTAATGTTTGGTTATACCGAGAAAAAACTGAGCTATTTTAGGGAATGAGGTGAGTAACAATGGCTGTTTTAGAAGTACATAATATTACAAAAAGTTTTGGTAAAACGGTGGTTTTAAAAGGCATTGATTTTTCTCTTGAACAGGGTAAGGTGCTTTCTATTATCGGTTCGTCCGGTAGCGGTAAAACAACCTTGCTACGTTGCTTGACTTCGTTGGAAACTGCCGACACCGGCAAAATTATGGTAGACGACAAAGTGGTGTTTGATTCCGAGTCGTCGGTGAAATTGACTCGTCAAGAAAAACGGGAAAATCAGTTGAAAATGGGCCTTGTGTTTCAATCCTTTAATCTCTTTCCCCAATACAACGTGTTGGACAACGTAATGCTGGCGCAACGGTTGGCGGCAAAAGAACGGGAAGATTATAAAGCCAATAAGAAAGAGATTTTGCAAGAGATCGAACGGCATTCTCGTGAAATTATCAACAGCGTTGGTCTGAGCGAAAAGATCAACAATTACCCCTGTGAATTGTCGGGCGGTCAACAGCAACGGGTGGCGATTGCCCGTGCGTTGGCGCTCAATCCGCATATTTTGTGCTTTGACGAACCTACCTCGGCACTTGACCCCGAATTGACCAACGAGGTATTGTCGGTAATTAAATCTTTGGCGGCACGTGACATGACCATGATTATTGTTACTCATGAAATGACCTTTGCCAAAGAGGTTTCCGACCACGTGATTTTTATGGATGACGGCGTGATTTGCGAACAAGGTACGCCCGCACAAGTTTTTGAAAATCCGAAACACCAAAGATTACAAGAATTTTTGGGTTCTTTCCAAAAGTAGGTGGGTCTCGTGTTTGGCATTGTCAATTACACGGCATTTTTCCTTTCGTCGATCTTGTTAAATATTACGCCGGGAACCGATACCATCTACATTCTCAGTCGTGCCGTGGCAGGCGGCCGACGGCAAGGGATCGCATCGGCCTTGGGAATTTCGGTAGGGATTTTGATCCACACCTTGTTGGTTGCCTTGGGCCTTTCGGCTTTGTTGGCAAGTTCTGCCACCGCTTTTACGGTTATGAAATGGTTGGGTGCCGCATATTTGGTGTTTATGGGATTGCGTACCTTGTTTACCAGAACCGAACTGCTTGCCACCGACCATGTGGGAAACCAATCTATGGGCAAAACGTTCTGCCAAGGAGTCCTGACCAACGGCTTAAATCCCAAAGTGGCGCTGTTCTTTTTGTCGTTTTTACCTCAATTTGTAGCATCCAACAACGGGTATGGTGCTTTGCCCTTTATTCTTTTGGGATTGACCTTTTTTGCAACCAGTACGGTTTGGTGCCTGATTTTGGCATACGGTGCCTCTTTGGTACATCATTGGTTGCGAAATCAAAAAACCAAAATGGTGGTTTCGAAACTGTCCGGTGTGATTTATATTTTGCTGGGCCTTAACGTTTTACGCACAAAATTATCAGTATAAACAGCAACCCTCGTAATCCAACGATTACGAGGGTTGTCTAATTAAATATTTCTCGGTTTTGGTGCATATACTAAGCCGAGGTGATACGTATGAAAATCAACTGGAAAAAATTGCTGATTTGTTTGGCGATTCCTTTGGGGGTAGGGGGGCTTTCGGCGTGGCTGACTATGGATGCCATGTCGGTGTTCGAACAGGTAAAGCAACCACCCTTATCGCCACCTTCCCTGCTGTTTCCCGTGGTTTGGACGTTGTTGTATTTGCTTATGGGATTCGGTTCTTATTTGATCGCCCGCGACGATCGGGTGGGTCGTCGAACGACAGCGCTTACGGTATACGGCATACAACTGGCGTTTAACTTCTTTTGGTCAATTTGGTTTTTTAATCTGCAAGCCTTTTGGTTCGCTTTTGTTTGGTTGCTGATATTATGGGTGCTGATCGGGCTGACCATGGTGCTGTTTTATCGGTTAAATAAAAAGGCCGGGTGGTGTTTATTGCCCTACCTGATATGGGTTACCTTTGCCGGATACTTGAATTTTGCAATTGCTTTGCTGAATTGATCGGATGATAGGCAACAAAAAAATGCAATGGATCTTTCAGAAGATTCATTGCATTTATTGTTTGTGTTGATTATTGATTGTTTTCAATGAAACGAACCAAATCTCCCACGCATTTGAATTTTTCGGCTTCATCGTCAGGAATTTCAATGTCAAATTCGTCTTCACAAGACATCAAAACTTCTACCAAATCCAAACTGTCTGCACCCAAATCATCGGTGATCGCGGTGTCCATAGCGATTTGGTCGGCCTCCAACATCAGTTGTTCGCAAAGAATGGAAACGACTTTTTCATATACCATAACTAAGATCCTTTCTGATATATATTTCTCTACAATAATATGGTATGTTGTGGGATTTGTCAACTGTAATTTTGAATTTTTTTATAAACAAGGCGTGATTTGTCGCTCATTGCCGAGCAGCAACGCTTTTATTTGTTCGGCGCAAAGGTATACGTCACCGCAACCCATGGTGATCAGCAATTCACCCGCACGCGGGTGTGCCAACGCCTCTTTGGCACAGTCGGTTAAATCGCGGCACAGAGCAACGTGGGAAAGATGTTGAGCGATCAGGTGAGAGGTGACGTCAGGATCGTTCGGTTCTCGCCCTGCCATGATCGGCGCTAAAATCACGCGATCAGCGAGCGATAACGCTTCGCCAAACGCACGGTGTAACGTTGCAGTTCGTGAATAGGTAAAGGGTTGAAAAATGGCAGTAATTCTTGTGAATCCCATTTTTTTTGCGGCGGCTAAGGTAGCGGCAATTTCGGTTGGGTGATGTGCGTAATCGTCGACAACGGTTATATGTTTCGTTTTTGTAATTGTTTGAAATCGTCGTTGTACCCCCGGAAAAGTGGTTAGTGCTTGGTATAAAACGGCATCTTGTATCCCCAAAAGTTGCGATACGGTTGCGACTGCCAAGGCGTTATAAACATGATGCTTGCCAATCAAGGGAAGACGGATTGATTCCAAGGAACCATGGGGCAAATGCAGGGTAAAGGTGTATTGCCCCTGCTCGCTGACGAAGTCGCTACCCCATACGGCGTTGTTTGGAGTCAGCCCATAGCAAATGCGATGCGGGTGGTCGCGCGTGGCGGCTTTTGCGGCGGCATCGTCTCCGCAAACCACCACCGAAGAACAGGAATCGGTAAATTCCGCAAATGCTTGTGTCAGCCCCTTTTTGTCTCCATAGCATTCCAAATGGTCGTCATCGATGTTCAAAAGAATGCCAACGTCTCTTTTTAAATGTAAAAAATTCCTGTTAAATTCGCAAGCTTCGCATACCAGATAGTCGGAACATCCCCATCGGCCGTTGCCGCCTATGGGACTAAAATGTCCTCCCAGCAAGGCCGACGGATCTTTTTGATCCAACAGTAAAAGATAGGTTAGCCAAGCCGAAACGGTTGTTTTACCGTGGGTGCCCGCTACTGCAATCACCTTGTTTGCCATGCGGGACAATTGCCCCGTCATTTCTCCGCGGGAGTAGGTGGGGATATGGTTGATTGCATATTGCAGTAATGGGTGTTGCAAGTCAAACGCGGAAGAGTATACGCAACAATCTGCCGTTTTAAGCAGAGAAACATCGTGGTCATTTCCTATTGGGATTCCTCTTTCTTTTAATTTTTGAGCCGTATGGTTCTGAAGTCGGTCGCTCCCTGAAACCGTTAAGCCCATTTCTTGCAAAACCTTTGCTAACGCCGCCATGCCGGCACCGCCTATGCCCAATAAATGCACGTGGTATGGGGTTGCCATGGAATCACCTCCAATCTATTGTATTTTTCAGTTGCAACTTGGTGATAAATATGCTATATTTTATATGATTTGAATTTTGGAGTGACGTTTGTGGGATATTGTGCAGGAGAATTTGACGTAGCGGTCATTGGTGCCGGTCACGCAGGAATCGAAGCGGCTTTGGCGGCATCGCGCTTGGGGTGCCGTACCATTGTGTTCACGGTTTCGTTGGACTGGGTGGGGAACATGCCATGTAACCCCTCCATTGGCGGTACTGCCAAAGGACATCTGGTACGCGAAATTGACGCTTTGGGTGGTGAAATGGGTCTTGTGGCCGACAAG
>JAFYMD010000219.1 GCA_017556785.1 Clostridia bacterium
TGATTTTGCCTAAAAAAAAGCAAAAAAAGGAAATCGATTGCTTGCTTCGATTTCCGCCGGGTACGCTTGGTACGGACAGCAAAATTACGCTGATGGGGAACCGTGAGTTTTGCGTTGACGGTTGCAAAGGGGTACTGGAATATACGACGGAGTTAATACGATTAAACTTGGGGAATCGTATACTGAAACTGGATGGCCGAAATTTATGTATTCGCGTTATGGAACAAAACTACGTAGAAGTCGAAGGATATTTTACAACGCTTGAATTTATATAAAGTAGGTGGATCGAATGAATCGATTGCTTGGTTGGTTTTGGGGATATATAACGGTTTTGGTTACCGGTGAAGCCTGTGAACGATTTATGAATCTGTGTGGATTTTACAGTCGTGATGTATGGGATTTTCAGAAAAATCCAAAGGGTTTATCGGTGAAAGTGAGAGTAAGTGAATATAAAAATTTACGGCATTCTGCCAAACGTGCAGGGGTGCATTTACATATTGAATCAAAGCATGGCTTTCCTTTTCTTTTGCGTCGTTATCGGTTTCGCTATGGAATTTTTGTCGGGTTCCTAATTTTTATAGTGCTTTTAAATGTTTTGTGCGGTCGCATTTGGTCGGTCGAAATTCATGGAATAAGTTCTTTGAATTCGTTGGAAGTAATGACCATGTTGCAATCGGTCGGGATTTCAGAAGGGGTTAAAAAGGATGCTTATGATTGGGCGACGGTGCGTCAGAAAATCATGGAACAAAACCCTCAAATCTCTTGGATGTCATTCAATCCCATAGGAACTGTTTTATTTGTTGATATTAGCGAAACAGCAAAAGCACCGGGCATATTGGACCACAATGTACCGTGTAATCTAAAAGCGACTAAGGACGGTGTTATTCTTTCTGCAAAAGTATATGCCGGTCAGCCGCTGGTAAAGCCGGGAGATGCTGTTGTAAAGGGGGATATACTGGTCAGCGGAGCGGTAGAGTATAAAAACGGGTGCACAGTGTTTCGTCATGCTTCTGCAGAAATTGTTGCTCAGACCAAATATCATATAACATTTAAGATTCCGCTTCGTCAAACCGTTCAATGTCGCACCGGTCAGTCACAAGTCCGTCATGTGATTCGTTTCTTTGGAATGCGTATACCTATGTATTTGGGGAGTATAAAAGAACAATACGAAACGGTTCCTACTTCTCATGATATGCAAATCAATCATAAGACCTTGCCGCTCGGCGTGGACAGCACAATATTCTACTATACATCCGAAAAGCAAGTAACGCTGTCGGAGCATCAAGCCTTATCTCAAGCACAGAAAAAATTAAATGAATATAAAATAAATGAGCTGGACGACGTGGTCATAAAGACGATCACCACTAACCATACCATCGATAAACAAACATTAACTTTTACTGCTGATTTTTTGTGCGAAGAAAATATATGTTTTGAAGAAAATATGTTGATTTTTTAATGAATAGTGTTATAATATCATTGATTATTAACTGATTTTTGTTATTATTGTCAAAAAATGAGGGTAGTAAATGTACGAGCAAGTGTTGAATATAGAGCGTATGGATCATGCGATTGGCCTGTTTGGCAGTTTGGATCATAACGTTCGTATTTTGGAACAGGCGTTTTCGGTATCGATTACTGTACGAAACGGTGAAATGAAGATCGCGGGCTTGCCGAATGACGTAACGGATTGTGTATTAGCAGTACAGGGTTTGTTGAATTTGTTAAATAGCGGTGAAGTGCTGAATGATCAAAATATCGATTATGTGATTTCAATGGTCAAGGACGGTCAGGAAGACCGACTGGCTAAGTTGGTAGACAGCGACTGCATTTGCATTACTGCAAAGGGACGCCCTGTTAAAGCGAAAACCATCGGTCAACAAAATTATGTACAAGCAATTCGTGATAACACGGTTGTTTTAGCAATCGGTCCCGCCGGTACGGGAAAAACCTATTTGGCGGTTGCACAAGCCGTGCAGGCTTTTCGAGCCAAGGATGTTAATCGCATTGTGTTAACTCGTCCTGCGGTGGAAGCAGGAGAAAAACTTGGCTTTTTGCCGGGAGATCTTCAACAAAAGGTTGATCCGTATCTTCGCCCTTTGTATGATGCTTTGTTTGATATGTTGGGTGCCGAAAATTTTATGAAATACCAAGAACGTGGCAGTATAGAAGTGGCGCCCCTTGCTTATATGCGTGGACGTACGTTGGACGACAGTTTCATTATTTTGGATGAAGCGCAAAACACCACTCCTGAGCAAATGAAAATGTTTTTGACTCGATTGGGTTTTCGATCTAAGGTGGTGGTTACGGGCGACGTTACACAAATCGATTTGGCAGACGGCAAACGGTCCGGTTTAATGGAAGCAGTTTCTGTTTTGAAAAATGTCGATGATATTGCAGTTATCACTTTGGACGAAAAAGACGTGGTACGTCATAAATTAGTACAATCGATCATTCGTGCTTATGATCAGTACAATCAACGGAAAAGCAGAGAGGAACCAAAAAGGAGAGAGTTAGATGGAAAAGGTAAAGGTCATCATTAAAAATAATCAAAAAGACGTGAAAATTCCGACGGGTGTGCGCTTGTTGCTTCGGCGTTGTTGCAATGCCGTTTTGGTAATGGAACATTTTGATGATCCTGCGGAAATTTCCATAACGTTTGTTGATGAACAACAAATCCATGTTTTGAACAAAGAACACCGCAATGTTGATCGACCTACCGATGTGTTGTCATTCCCTTTGGGCGAAAACGGTGAGTACGATATTAATCCGGAAAACGGAGCCAAAATGCTTGGGGATATTGTGCTGAATATTCCTCGTGTCGTACGTCAGGCGGAAGAATATGAGCATTCTTTTCGTCGTGAAATTGCTTACTTAACTGCCCATTCCATGCTACATCTTTTGGGATATGATCATGAGTCCGGGGGAATCGAGTCGGTTCATATGAGAGAAAAAGAAGAAGAAGTTATGAATCAACTTGGTTTGCAACGTAATAGTACGTATGCGTTAGAATAAACACGGTGAGGAGTTACTATGGAACAGCAAAAAACTGCCTTTATTGCTATTGTTGGTCGTCCCAATGCAGGAAAATCATCGCTAATGAACTGCCTTTTGGGCCAAAAAGTTGTAATCGTTTCGGACAAACCTCAAACGACTCGCACAAGAGTAATGGGGGTTTTGACCGAGGAAATATATCAATATGTTTTTATTGACACACCGGGTTTTCATAAACCACGTACTGCCTTAGGTGAAAATATGATCAAGGCAGTTGGAGCAGGTATGGACGATGTTGACTTATGTATGTTGGTTGTCGATGCAACAAAAGAACCGTCGGCAATTGAAGATGAATTGATTGAAAAATTTAAGCAACGGCATTTACCGGCCATCTTGGTTATTAACAAAATTGATTTAGTAAA
>JAFYMD010000220.1 GCA_017556785.1 Clostridia bacterium
AAGTATTTTCAAATTCTGCGAAGCTACAATTTTATTCTGTTTAAATCATGATCATAGTAAAAACCGCTATCCGTTATGGATAGCGGTTTTTGTTGTACGTTTCATCACTCAACCATGGTTTGTTTGTTAAACCAATTCATAAAATCAGTAACGTTTTCTTCACTTACATAATTCTGATCGTGTGTTAATAGCGCAAGCATGCGCTCCTCATCTTCCGTACGTTCTTTTTGAGAAGATAATCCTTTGGCAAGCATATGGATCATAAGCTTATGGATCCCGCGCAGCTTGGGCTTGTCCATCCCGCCTTGCATGGTAAAAAGCGGTGTTTCATCGGGAACAGCGTTTGCTTGACGGATTGCCGGAATAGCCGTTCCGGTATCACAAAGCCCTATCCCACAAACAGCGGAAATCCTATATGTTTTGGTTGCCTTTTTGTATCCCTTGATACGGTTGGCAAAAAGCCACCCCAGGTATATAATTTCTGTTCCCTTTTGTAACTGCTTGGCCGCTTCGTTTAAAGTATATACAGGTAATCCGGTTTTGGTACCGAGTATTTTTGCATATTCTGCAGTATGCCCTGTGTTGGAGGTATAAACAATAGCGCCATAGGATTTTTCTGTGATCATTTTACGTTCTCCTTTGCGGTTTTGCAAGATGCGATCAACAGTCTGCGGATATTGCCGCAAAGCTTCTCCGTATATTGATATGTCGTTGTATCTATTCTCTTGGTTTCACACATCAATTTCAACCAATAACTAGTTTCGTTAGATTCCTTCAAAGCAATTTCCAATTTTGCTACAAAGTCTTTCTTGCTCTGTGCGTATTGTGCTTCGTGAATATTTGCCCCAACGGAAGTGCCGGCTCTTGCAAGCTGATCGGTCATATAAGAACTTTTCGGTGCAGTTACACCGTCAACAAGATTTACGATAGCAACAGCAAATTCAAAAGATAAGTCGAGTAATTTGTTTTCTGACATAAATGCACCCTCTTTCATTGGTATTATATCATAAAATCGTGTGTTTTTCAATGATATATCGCTGACGCGATATGATATACGGCTTCGCCGCATGATATATTTGCTCTGCAAATATGATATAATATCCGTTCCTTCATATGCCGAAGGCATATATCATCGCTCGCAGAGCGATATCATATCGAAGATATATCACCCGTTCCGCAAGGAACGGATATCATTGAAAAAAGCCACCTTTGTCGGTAGACAAAAGTGACTTTTTTCATGGTGGACGTTAACGGACTCGAACCGCTGACCCTTTGCACGTCAAGCAAATGCTCTACCAGCTGAGCTAAACGTCCACAGCTCGATTATTATAACCCATTTTAAACCAAAAATCAAGTCTTTCCATGCAATTTTTTTAAAAAAACTTTTCCGCTTTTATGCCACTCTCTCAATGACCCATTTTCTTCGTCATTTTGCACAAATTGAACCAAGTCATTTTGTATTATATATAAATTTATGGTTGTTTTGACGAAAAAACACTTGTAACTTGGTAGTAGGTATGCTACAATAACCATGTTATAGTAATTCCTTGTAACCTTATGAATTGCTACCGTAAGAATTATAAACCGAAAGGGTGTATTTGATTTGAAACAGTATGTTACCTCGCAAATTAAAAATATCGCATTGGCGGGTCACGGCGGCAAAGGTAAAACCACCTTGGCAGAAGCTATGCTATACCTCAGCGGCGGCGTTGATCGTTTGGGTAGAGTGGCCGACGGCAACACCGTCATGGACTTTGATGCAGAAGAACGCAAGCGCACCGTTTCCCTTTCCACCGCTATCGCCCCTGTTGAATGGAACGGGTTAAAACTCAACATCATCGACACCCCGGGTCTGTTTGACTTTGCCGGTGGCATGAGCGAAGGCTTACGTGCCGCAGGTACTACCGTTGTGGTACTTTCGGGTAAATCCGGTTGTGCCGTGGGCGACGAGATTGCCTACAAGGCTGCCGACAAACAAAAGGCCGCCAAATTTTTCTTTATTTCCAAAATGGATTCGGAGCACGCAGATTTCGAAAAAGCCTTGGCTTCTTTGACCAATGCCTTTGGTTCGATCGTTTGCCCTGTTATGATTCCGTTGGTCGACAACCACAAGGTCACCGCTTACGTCAATTTGCTGACCGGTAAACAAATCACCTATAAAGACGGCAAAGCCACCGAAACCGATGCTGACTTGTCGGCTTACAGCCAATATACCGACCAACTCAACGAAGCGGTTGCCATGACAGACGAAGCCTTGATGGAAAAATTCTTTGAGGGCGAACCCTTTACCCGCGAAGAATTGATCGCCGGTATTTCCGCCGCAATCAAAAACAGTGAATTAGCTCCCGTATACTGCGGTTCCGGTTACACCCTGGAAGGGGTAGACCAACTGTTAAACGGTATTGCCGCTTATGCCCCCTCCGCCACCGACCGTAGCAACGAACCCGGCACCAAAGGGGAAGAAACCATTCAACTCAAAGCCGACGCCGACGGTCCTTTGGTTTCGGTCGTGTTTAAAACCATTGCCGATCCTCAAGTTGGCAAGCGTTCCTTCTTCAAGGTGATCTCGGGTACCATGAAAGCCGACAGCCAAGTGGTAAATGCCCGTACCGGTGACATTGAACGCATCAGCAAGCTGTATATCATCAAAGGCGGCAAGTTCGAAGAAACCACCGCTTTGTGTGCAGGCGATATTGGTGCGGTTGCCAAACTTGCCACGGTCATTACCGGTGACACCCTGTGCAATCCCGGCAACGTAATCGTAGCTCGTAAGCCCGACTTCCCCGCTCCCTGCTATTCCATGTGCATTAAGCCCAAAAACCGCGGCGATGAAGACAAGATCGTAAACGGTTTGAACCGTTTGATTGAAGAAGACCCCACCATTACCCAATATGCCAATGCCGAAACCCACGAACAAATCGTTTCCGGTTTGGGGGAACAGCATTTGGACGTTGTGGTTTCCAAACTGAAAGCCAAATTCGGCGTAGACGTTACTTTGTCTGCTCCCACCGTAGCGTATCGTGAAACCATTCGCAAACGGGTAGAAGTACAAGGTCGCCACAAAAAACAATCGGGCGGTCACGGTCAATTTGGTGACGTTTGGATTCGCTTTGAGCCTTGCGAAGGAGACGATCTGGTCTTTGCCGAAGAGGTATTTGGCGGTTCGGTACCTCGCAACTTCTTCCCCGCTGTTGAAAAAGGCTTGCGGGAATGCATGCTCAAGGGTGTGCTGGCTGGGTATCCCGTAGTTGGGGTCAAAGCCACCCTGTACGATGGCTCCTACCATCCTGTTGACTCTTCGGAAATGGCATTTAAAACCGCCGCAGGGTTAGCGTTCCGCAACGGCATTGCCGCCGCCAATCCCACCATTTTGGAACCCATTGGTTCTTTGAAGGTGGTCGTACCCGGCGACAACATGGGTGACATTATGGGTGACGTTACCAAGCGTCGCGGCCGTGTGCTGGGTATGAACCCCACCGCTGACCAAATGCAAGAAATCGAAGCCGAAGTTCCCATGGCAGAAATGAGCGATTTTGCCACCGTACTGCGTTCGATTACCCAAGGTCGGGGCTCCTTTACCCTCACCTTTGAACGGTACGAAGAAGCACCGCAACCTGTGGTTCAAAAAGTAATAGAAGACGCCAAAGCCAAAGGCGACGAATAATCTTCCCACATAGCGCAACCCCCGTTCCAACGAACGGGGGTTGTTTTTTGCGGTTCGGTTACAACAGCCGAAAACTTATGATAAAGCAAGCTCGCTTTTTTGGTCAGCAGAGGTATATAGCGCATCTAACAGTTTGGCGCTTTCCAGAATGTTGTCGATATGGTTGCGGTTTTTTACCCCGCTGACCACCGATTCCAAAAACGCCTTGTTTTCTGCCAAATACATGTCGGGAATATGATATTCCGGTTGAATGGTTTTTAACGTAGCACCGTCGTAAATTTCAAACTTGCCGCCATAGGTCAAACGAGCGCCGCATTGATCACCCAAAAAGTCAATAAACATTTCCGATTGGTTGATATTTTGTGCCCACGCACCGTTAAAGGAAATACTGGCCTTGTCAGTACGAACATAGCCCGAAATACAATCGTCCACGTCGTTGGTGCCGTTTTCTATGTCAGCGGTGTCTTCTGCCCACATATCGGTGTATCGATACGCTTTCATGTCTTTTGCCATTTCGCAATATGCGTCGCAGGTAACGTTGATCAGCTTGGCGCCGCCCAAAATATACAAAATCAAATCCAAAAAATGAATTCCCCAATCAATCAACACGCCGCCGCCCGACATGGATTTGGTGGTAAAGGCACCGCCCAATCCGGGAATTCCGCGAAAACTGCGGAAGGAACAATACACGTGATAAATGTTGCCGAATTTTCCTTCTCGATTCATTTCCTCCAACATTTCCACCGATCGATGATACCGATTGCACACCCCAATGTTAAGCATAAGACCACGGTCATTTGCCTCTTGTGCCATTTCTTGGGAAAGCGCATAATTCACCGTAATGGGTTTTTCGCAAAACACGTGCTTACCCGCCTGTAACGCATCCATGGTAACCGTATAGTGCACGTAATTGGGGGTAAGAACGTATACCACGTCCACCTCGGGATCGGCCAAAGCCACCTTATAATCGGAAATGCAGGTTTCAATGATCGGGAAATCCTCTTTCATTTTTTCGGCTTTGTCAAGCAAAATATCGCAAGCATACTTCACACGAACGTTCTCCATTTGGGTAAACGACGGCAAATGGGCAAGCCGCGCAATACGACCGCAACCAATTACGGCAATCACTTGTTTTTCTTTCATAACCATACCTCCATCACACTCAATAAGATTCGTTGGTATTATATCACTTTTTCAAACAGAAAGCAAGAAAAAGCCTTACATAGCACACATCTCAGGCGGGTTCGGTGATCCTTAAGATTCATCCCGTACCGGAAAGCGTAACACTTAGTTCGCAACAAAAGAGTAACCAAACGGAGCAGAATTAGGGTAAGAGTAAGTAAAAGTCGTGTATTGGATCCGTTCGATAAATTGGAATTTACTTGTGGCAATAGACTTCTATGGTTTTGCAGATGAAATCGGCTGTACCATCGGCGTGCTTATCAATGTTATTCTTAAAACGTTCATCTGCAATATACATCTGACCAAGACCTGCTAAAATCTCGTTTGTACAAAGATAGTAGTTTTCAGTAATGTAGTTCTGCAGTATTTTTACAAGTTTCTGTGCTTCAACGGAATCAGGTGTTTCTTCGTTTCTCATGCAAACTGCAAACTCTGCCATGATGTGGTCCATTCCTTCGACAAGGTCATTCCATCTTTCTTTAGAGTGGTTTTTTGTCCTTTCTGCATATTCCTTATAGGCAGAAGTTGCTCCCCATTTTTCTTTTACTTCTGATTTGTGTTTTTCAAACTCGCTGTTGTCAAATGCTTTCATAATGTTTTCTCCTTTTCGTTTGCTTCTTTGAGAGCAATGTGAAGTTTGGCTCTGCCAAGTGAAGCAGCGGCAATGCCGCCGTGAAGTATTGTGCTTCGCACAAAATGAAGTTCAGTGTGCCATCCACGCCCGCAGGCACTTCATTTGCCGAAGGCATACTTCACGCACCGAAGGTGCGCTTATCGTGCCGCAAGGCACACTTAATTGAAAAGAAACAACCTTTGTCTTGGTAGACAAAGGTTGTTTCTTTTCTGCGAAAGACTGACCAAAAGTAGTATAACACGAGGTAAGAAAGCCTAAAAGTAGTGTAAATCTACTGTCGCATCAGAAAAATGTGAGCTTCAGTCAGCAGTCTTTTTGAACTCTCGAACTGAAACACTGATATAGCAGTTTCATAATCCATTAAATGCACACTGCTTAACTCTGCTTCCTGTGCAGTTGGTATTTGGTCGGAATATTCAGCTAAAAAGTATACTATATGCTTCAACCTTGCT
>JAFYMD010000221.1 GCA_017556785.1 Clostridia bacterium
ATCAACGCCAGGCCCAAAAAAGTTCTAGGTTTTCAAAAACCAGTTGATTTGTTTGAAATTTCTCTTAAAAAATGTTGCACTTAGTTTGACAATTCATCATTCTTTTGCAAAAATATACAAATGAAAATCCGGTTGTTCTACTGTCATGCCATCCCGCTCATACACCCGAATGGCTACGGGGTTGTCGGCAAACAGATAAGCCGGTTTCCCTTTGGCGGCGGCAAGGGACAGCATATGCAAAATCAAAGCTCCTGCAAAGCCGCATCCCCGAAAAGCGTCACCGGTCATGACGTTGCTGATTCGCATAACCTCGCCGTCGTCCCACAGGCTTGCCATGGTCACCGGCGTACCGAACAAATACCCCACCGTAAGGGTGTAGGTTTCGTGGGCCATACTGCCGCGCAAAATCCCCTCCAAATGCAGATTCTCGCCAATAATGTGCTCGTTGATTCCCCTGTCCCATTCTGTTATGTGGACAAACTGCAAGGGGGTAGACACGTTTTTTTCTTTTGGCTCACGGCAAGTAAGCAACTGCAAGGGAGATTTCGTGAGGGTACCACCCATGGCTTCTGCCGCGGCTTGCAAAGCGGCTTCTTCCGAAGAATTTAAATAAAAGTACACCCGAGCGGGCAACTCTTTTTCCCCATAAAAATCGGTCGCCTGTTGCAACACCGCCTTGTAATCGGTTTGGGGGTCAAGCACCACCCCATGGTTGGCTTCGATCGACAGGGTGTTACGGGGGTTATAAAACAAACTGCCCCAAGGCAGTTTTGTTTCCTCGGCAAACAAGCGAGGGTACAAACCTTGGGCAGTTTTTATATGTTGAAACAAGTTGTCCATATCAGTTATTGATTCCGTGGGTGCAAGGGGGCGTGTTGACCGTAATGGGAGCAAAGGTGTACCCTTGGGATTGATAATATTCAATAATCGAAGGCAAAGCTTCCACGGTGGTTCCCTTGGCACCGGTGTCGTGCATCAACACCACGTCTTGGGAAGAATGCCCACCGTATCTTTGAATATTTTCAATCAATTGTTCCACCGGCACGTTGTTGCCCGAAGCGTCGGTACTGTCTACGTTCCAGTCAAAGTATACATAGCCGCGTTTGAGCGTTTCTTGGGACAATTCGGTCATAATGCCCGAACAATAACTGCGGCTTACCGTGTTAGAAGAACCACCGGGGAAACGAATCACCTTGGATTCGACCCCAATTTTGGCTTTTACCGCATCGCTGATTTTTTTCAGGTCGGCAAAATAGGCTTCGGTGGATTGGTAAATTTGGCTGTAAGTATGGCTGTACGCGTGCAACGCCACGGCGTGACCTTCGTTGTGAATGCGGGACAAATAGTCCAAGTTGGCATCTCCCACCACAAAAAAGGTGGCTTTCACGTTGTATTGCTTCAAAATGTCTAAAATTTTCAGGGTGTTGTTTGAAGGGCCGTCGTCAAAAGTAAGGTAGCAGGTTTTTTGGGTAGGCTCTACCACCGCATAGGGGTAGTCTACCTCGCCGTCTTGGTCGGTGTCGGTCCAGCTGGTTTCGGGGGGCGGTGTGGTAGACACGGTGCTTGCACTTTGGCTTGAAACTGCCGAAGCGGTACTGTCGGTGGTTGCCTCGCCGTTTGCCGAATCGGTGGGGGCAGAAGGTTCTCCGCTGGTTACGATAATGCCCGCCGCTTTTAATTTGTCGGTTAATTCGGCTTTTTCTTTGTTCAGGTTATTGATTACAATGCCGCAAATCACCAACGCAACGATCAACACCACGCTGACAATAGCCAACACCAATTCTTCCATACGCAAACGGTGAATGGTGCGTTGATATTGTAAATGCCGCTGATGGTGCGGATTGGGGCTGTGAGGGGTATTCATGGTCGGTCACGTCTTTCGCTTTTAAAGTAGTGCCCACGCGGGCATAATATCATTATACCCGCATTATGACAAAAAGTAAAGAAAATCGGCAAATTTTTTTCAAAAAAGGCATATATTATCCATTATGGCAAAGCAATTAAAAAAAACGGAAATCAAATTGACAAAGAGTGGGGTTGGTGCTATAATAATTTAGTATGAATCGACAAAAAAATACGAATCCCTCTTTGTTGATTCGTCATACTATAAAATGAGGTGACGCATATGTGCGGAATTGTAGGATACGTTGGAAAAGAGCAGGTTGCTCCTATTTTGTTAGACGGTTTGTCTCGTTTGGAATATCGGGGTTACGACTCGGCAGGCATCGCCTGCATGGAAAACGGCGTAATTCGTGTAAATAAAGCCAAAGGTCGCTTGCAAGTGCTCAGCGACATGATTGACGGGGGCAACGCCGTTGCCTCTACCTTGGGCATTGGGCACACCCGCTGGGCCACCCACGGCAAGCCTTCAGACGAAAACTCTCACCCCCATATGTCCCAAAACGGCAAATTTGCCATTGTACACAACGGCATTATTGAAAACTACAGCGAAATCAAAGCTTCGCTTATTGCCGACGGGGTAACCTTTGCTTCTGAAACCGACAGCGAAGTAATTTGCAACTTGTTGGAAAAATTTTATGAAGGTGACCTGTTGAAAGCGGTAAAGAAAACCGTAGACGTGTTAGAAGGCTCTTATGCTTTGGGTATCATTTGCCACGAGTACCAAGACCGTTTTATTGCGGTACGTCATGCCTCCCCCTTGATTGTGGGGCTTTCTGACAAGGGCAACTTTGTGGCTTCCGACATTCCCGCTATTCTTTCTTACACCCGCAAAATTTACCACTTGGGCGAAGGTGAAATTGTAGAGCTCACCGGCGACAAGGTACGGGTGTTTAACAGCGATTTGGAACCGGTAATCAAACAAGCCGAAGAAATCACTTGGGACGTAAAGTCTGCCGAAAAAGACGGCTACGATTACTTTATGGAAAAAGAAATTATGGAACAACCCCGTGCCCTGCACGACACCATTTCTCCCCGTATTGACGATCGTGGTGAAATTGTGCTTGACGGTGTGAACCTGACCAAAGCCGACATTGAAGGCTACCGCCGTGTATACATTACCGCTTGCGGTTCGGCTTATCACGTGGGCATGGTGGGCAAATACATCATTGAAAAAATGACCCGTATTCCCGTAGAGGTTGACCTTGCCAGCGAATTCCGCTACCGTGACCCTATTGTAGACGACAAAACCTTAATGATTATCATTAGCCAGTCGGGTGAAACCGCCGACACCCTTGCCGCCCTGCGTGAAGGGAAAAAACGCGGTGCTCGCATTTTGTCTATTGTAAACGTGGTGGGTTCTTCCATTGCCAACGAGTCTGACGACGTGCTGTACACTTGGGCAGGCCCCGAAATTGCGGTTGCCACCACCAAGGCTTACTCTACCCAGTTGTCTATGATGTACCTGATTGCCTTGTACATGGCAGACAAATTGGGACTGATGGAAAAAGAAGAAATTCGCACCCTGCTGGCGTCTCTCATTAAAGTACCCGAATTGG
>JAFYMD010000222.1 GCA_017556785.1 Clostridia bacterium
ATCCTTTCTTTTTATCATTTTTCGGGAATATTCCCTCTTCTTTCGGCCACAATATTACCGAAAGGTGGGATAACAATGGAACAAAACAACAAACAAATTCACTGTCGTGTAGAAAACTGTGTACACCACAAACATGAAGATTGTTGCACCGCTTCGCATATCAATGTAGGGCCTCAATATGCTTGTTCAAGTGCCGACACGGTTTGTTCGACCTTTAAGCCCCAATCCAAAGCAGAAAACAAATAGGTTACAGACCCAACATGGCAACCACTTGTTGCCATAATTCTTGTTTTTCGCAAATATCGGTAAACCGAGGAGTAGCGCCCCGCAACGCTGCAATAGAAGCGGGAATTGCGTAACCCGTAGCGGCAGAAAGTTCTTCGCAAAGAGTAAATTCGTCTTTTCCCTCGGTTTGCCGACCGATCGCTTCCAGCACCCCTTTGGAAAACTTAAAGGGACTGGCGGTAGAAGCAATGACCGTAACCGCATGGTCGTCGGTTTGGTCTACATAATTTTCATATACCTGCAAAGCGACACCGGTATGCGGATCGGCAAGGTATCCGTTACGGTCAAATTGCCGTGCGATTGCCGCTTTAGTTGCGGTATCGTCGGCACAACCACCATAAAACAAATCGGTAATTTTGGCTTTGGTGGCATCGTCTACGGTGTATTTGCCGTTTTTAGACAAATCTTCCATCCAGCATTTTACTTGTTGAGCATTGCCGTCGGTAAGATGATACAACAACCGTTCCAGATTGCTGGAAATCAAAATGTCCATAGAGGGAGACAAGGTGGTATAGAAATCCCGATTGCGGTCATAGGTACCGGTACGGATAAAGTCGGTCAAAATGTTGTTTTGGTTAGAAGCGCAAATCAATTTGCCCAGCGGCACACCCATTTGCTTGGCATAATAAGCCGCCAAGATATTGCCGAAGTTCCCGGTAGGAACCACCACGTTGACCGTTTCGCCTTGGGTGATTACCCCTTGTCCCAGCAAAGAGGCATAGGAATAAATATAGTAAATGATTTGGGGAACCAAACGACCCCAGTTAATGGAGTTCGCGCTGGAAAATGCCATGTTGCCCGCTTTCAACGCAGCGGCTTTTTGGCTGTCGGTGAAAATTTGCTTCACTCCGGTTTGGCAATCGTCGAAGTTGCCGTGTACCGCGCATACACCCACGTTATTCCCCTTTTGGGTGGTCATTTGCAATTTTTGCATGGCAGACACACCATCGCTGGGATAAAACACCAAAATCTTTACTCCGTCAACGTCGGCAAATCCTTCCAAGGCGGCCTTGCCGGTGTCCCCCGAAGTGGCAACCAAGATCACCTTGGTTTCGCCGTCGGCGGTTTTTTGCGCCGCTTTGGTCAACAAATAGGGCAAAATTTGCAACGCCAAATCTTTAAAGGCACAGGTAGGACCATGCCACAATTCCAAACTGTAAGCGTGGTCATTGATTTTAACCAGCGGTGCGGGACGGTCTTGGTCAAAGCTGCCCACATAGGCACCCTTGGCGCAGTGGTCGATTTCGTCGGGAGTATAGTCGGTCAAAAAGTACCCCAACACTTTTTTCGCCGCTTCTACGTAATCCATAGCGGCAATTTCGGTCAGGTCTGCCATGGTCAATTGGGGCATTTGTTGGGGAACAAACAGCCCACCTTCGGCAGAAATCCCTTGTGCTATGGCTTGGGCGGATTCGACACAAATCGAACCGTCTCTCGTGCTTGTATATTTCATGATAAATGTCCTCCTTATCAAGAACGTTTTATGCTTCAAATGCGTTTTCTATTACGTTGATGGTATATCCACCGTTGTCGTCCAACAAAACCTCGGCAACGTCAAACCGAAACGGTCCTTGGTAGCCGATGCGGGCAATATACTGCAAGGCCGTGTTCATAAGTCGCCGTTGTTTATGCACATCTACCGCTTCGCGGGGCAACTGCTCCCACGCTTTACGACGGGTCTTGACTTCACAAAACACCAACAATTTTTTCTTTTTTAAAATCAGATCAATCTCGCCCAAACGGGTACGAAAATTGGCGGTTTCCACACAATATTTTCGATCGCGGTACCATCGGCTGACCAATACTTCGCCCCACAAGCCGTCTTTTTTGCTTTGTGTGATCATTTTAATATATTTTTTAAAAAACTGAGCCGATGAATGGGCGACGGCCCCAAGCGGACAATGGCCTCTCGGTGATCCTTGGTACCATATCCTTTATGCTTAGCAAAACCGTAACCCGGGTACTGTTGCTCCATGTCCAACATATAACGGTCTCGCGTGACCTTGGCAAGCACACTTGCCGCCGCAACAGAAGGCGACAAACCGTCACCGCCAATCACGTACTCGGCAGGTACCCCCAATTGCGGAGGAATCTTGTTCCCGTCGATCAAGGCAAAATCCGCGGCGGGAGTTAATCCCTGTACTGCACGGGTCATAGCCAAAAAGGTTGCTTGCAAAATATTGTAGGTTTCGATCTCCTCCACCGAAGCAAAGGCTATGGAATAAGCGATCGCCTGTTCTTTGATCACGTCAAACAATCGTTCCCGCTTTTTTTCGGTCAGTTTTTTGGAATCGTTTAAGCCTTCGATCACCAAATCGGCGGGCAAAATCACCGCCGCCGCACACACAGGACCTGCCAACGGCCCGCGGCCTGCTTCGTCTACCCCACAAACGGAACAATAACCGTTTTGCAGAGCTTTTTGTTCGTAGTCGTAGGTCAGCATGTTATTCTCCCTTCGGCAATTCTAAGGTAATACGTCCCCATTTGCCGCCACGATATTCATCCAACACCATAACCGCGGCACGTTCGGTATCAATTTCGCCGCCCGAAATCAGCATACCCCGTTTTTTTCCGATCAATTGCAACAACTCGTAACCGTCTGCCTGCTTAGGAATGTTGATTTTGTACCGTTCTTCCAAGCGGGAAGCATAGTGCATTCCCACAATGTCCAGCAGGCGAACCGCCAACAACTCTACGTCGGTTACCATGTCTTTAATCGCGCCGGTAAACGCCAAACGTTCACCTACGGTGGGGTCGTCAAACTTAGGCCAAAGCACCCCTGCGGTATCCATGAGCTCAATTCCCTTGCCCACCGAAAACCATTGGTTGCCTCGGGTAACCCCCGGCTTGTCGGCAACCTTTGCTTTGCTGCCGCCCGCCATGCGGTTGATAAAAGAGGATTTACCCACATTGGGTATACCCACCACCATTAAACGCAAGGTGCGACCCACCATGCCTTTTGCTTTGTATTTTTCAAGGACTTCGCCCAATTGTCGTTGCACCACATCGGTGAAATTGTTCAGACCTTTGCCTGTTTTACAATCCACCGGCAACGCCAAAATATCTTGCGCGGCATAATGACGAATCCACCGAAGGGTGGCTTGTTCGTCGGCAACGTCGGCTTTGTTGAGCAGGATCATACGAGGCTTGTTGCCCAGCCAACCGTCCAATTCGGGATTGCGACTGCTGACGGGAATGCGTGCATCTACAATCTCTACCACGCCGTCGATCAAAGGCAAGCTTTCCCCGATCAATCGACGGGTTTTGGCCATGTGGCCGGGAAACCATTGTACTTTTACCGTATCACTCATTATTCCAACACCGAAATCGATTCGAAGGGATACACCCGCAAAAAGGCTTTTCCCAAAATATATTCTTCCTTAATATCGCCCATAGCGCGGCTGTCCAACGACACCGAACGATGATCTCCCAACACAAATACACAATTTTCCGCCACCACGTGGGGATTGTTTTGCATACCGCTACCCATGGACAACGAGCCTTTTACGTAGGGTTCATTTAACGCGACACCGTCTACGTAAACGGTATTGCTTTCAAAATCCAAATAAACCTCTTGTCCTTCGGTTGCGATCACTCGCTTGATAATGGGGTCGTCTTTTTTCTGCATATAATCTCGCGAAATCACCACAATATCCCCTTGTTCGGGGGTATAAAAGGCACTGCGAATCAGAACCCGCTCGTTTTCAAATACCGTGTTTTCCATAGAAGAACCGGAAATACCAACCATGCGAAACACAAAGGTAAACAAAAGCACCACCACCAGCACCGAAACCACAAACATTTCCAGCCATTCCAAGGCTTCTTTCCGTGCTTTATTGAACTCAACTGTGCCGTTGAGAGCTGAGGATTGTTTTTTCATACCGCAATCGGCCTTTCTGTAGTAATAAAAGGAAAACGAGGCACACTCTGGGTGTGCCCCGTTTCAGGGACTTGAGGCAAAAACCCGCTGATTGTGTTAGCGAATTTGCTCTTTAACCTTGGCAGCCTTACCTACACGGTCACGCAGATAGTACAACTTGCTGCGACGAACACGACCGTGACGAGTGGTCTCCAACTTCACCACGTTGGGAGAATGTACGGGGAACACACGTTCTACCCCTACGCCGTAAGATACACGACGTACGGTAAAGGTTTCGGCGATACCGCTACCATTGCGAGCAATGATAGTACCCTCAAAAACCTGAATTCTTTCCCGATCGCCTTCTTTGATCTTTACGTGAACCTTTACGGTGTCACCAATAACGATTTCGGGAGCGTTTTCCTTGAGTTGACCTGCCGTCAACTGTTTCAAAGCATCCATTTCAAAATCCTCCTGTTGTTTTTGACGTTCATACTTCCATTCGAACGAAGCATTGGACCGCCCTTTTAATGATAATCATTAATCTCGCCGCAGGATACGGCGGAAATTCGAATGCCAAAATATAATACCACAATCTATTTCAGAATGCAAGTGTTTTTTTGTTTTTTTATAAAGTATTAATTTTGCCTACGATATACTGTAAAATCATAAGGGCAGAGTTGGCATTGATCTTGCCCGATTGGCGAATATCTGCCGCCAATTGAGCCGCTTGGGTCAATTTAATTTTTCCTACCACATACCGCAAAACGTCCAGCGCGTCCTTGGCTCCCACCTTGCCGTCCAAATCCACGTCACCGGGCAAGTAGGCGTACAAAACAAACTCTTGTCCTTCATAGATACCGTGCAATCGATCCCCCGGCAACAAAGGGGTAATGTCGGTTACGGTTTCGGTCTTTCCGTCTACTGTCAGCATTTGAACAAACGGCAACAACTCTTGCACCTCGCCCACCGTTTGATTGGGCGTAATCATCCAGCCGTCGCTTACAAAATCGGGATCCACCGTCACCTCTCGCCAAGTAGAGACTGCCGTGCCGCCCAGATGTACGATCACACGCTCGGGCACCTCTTTCAAGGGAATTTGTACGGTATGTACCCCATCGGATGGAGCGGTGGTTTGCACCACTTGCAGTAAGTCCTCTGCTTCCCCTTTTGGGTTGACAGTATAAACCAGGCAGGTGATTTCTTGCGCGGGCGCGCTTTGTTGCACGGCATAGGTGATTGACAGACCGTTTTCTTGCAAACGAGCAGAAAAAATCATAAGGTTCGGCTCGGGTTGCGCCTTTGTCCCTATGGATACGGAACAAAGAACCGTTATCGCCAATACCATACATATCAGTCGTTTTTTCATATTACCACTCCTTTGGCCCGGTTCCCGGGAACAATCGTTCATATTGAGAGGGCGAAAATCCCATATGTTCTCGAAACACACGAGAGAAATAACTCACGTCGGAAAAGCCGGACTTTTCAGCGATTTCGGTGATGGTATAGTGATGAATGCTGTTCCCCTCGATCAGCAATTTGGCTTTACCGATTCGCAATCGGTTTAAATACTGTATGGGAGTACACCCATGCACCCGCTTAAACAGCCGCCGCAAATAATCGCTGTTGTTTCCTTGATTGTTTAAAATTCGGTCAATGGACAGATCGGTTTGGGTAAAGGACAAGCTGAGTTGCTTGGTGATTTCGGTAATACGCGGGTCATACGTAGACTGAATATATTGTGTCTCCAAAAACGAAACCAACACATCAAAAATCTTGTCCAAAAACTCTTGTAAAAAAATGTTGCGCTGTTGAAAGGTGTTATGTGCCACTTCAAACAAATGCCTTGCGCAACAGGTGGCATCGTCATTTAGGCAAAGAATTTTAGCGCCTTCTTGTTGCCCCACGGCAAACCGCGTGGTATAGATGACTATGTCTTCCATACCGTCTGAGGAAAAGGATCGTTGCAACGTGTTGGGGGGGGTGCACACGATCGACCCCGGCTGTAACGTGATCTTTTGATCCCCAATCTCCTTGTACCCATGGCCACGTAGCGTCAAGGAAAGAATATAGCAATTGTTAATAACCGGTACACCGTCGAAATAGGGTTTTTTACTGTTGGAAACGTCAATAATCACCTGTCTTTTCACCTCGCATATCGATATTTTACCAAAAAACGGCTAAATTTGCAAGATATAAGTCGAAAAAATCCAAACACAAAAAGATTGTCGTATCAACACTCGTGTGATATAATAGCCAACGAGGTGTATAATATGGAAAAACAATCGTGTTTATTTGAAAAAAAAGCATTATTTTCGGGAGATTCCATCAGCTACGGTTCGTCAGACAGCGCAGGCAGCCGTTCATGGGCCTATCGCATCAGTCGGGATCGGGGACTTGATTTTTGTAACGTTTCCCGCAGCGGCTGGTCGGTTTCCACCATTCGTACCGGTCGAATGATCGACCAATTGCAACACGCGCCGAAGGAACTTTATGATTACGTGATCCTTCACGGTGGGGTCAACGACGCTTGGGGAGACGGCACGGTGTATGCGCCCGTGGGTGAAATGACCGACTCCTTTGATCGAAAAGATTATGACCTGACCACCTATGCCGGCGCTTTGGAAGAATTGTTTCACTATACCTATACCCATTTTCCCCAAGCCAAGGTGGGATATATCATCAACTTTGCCACACCTTTGGCCACCAGAATCGGGCACGTAACCGACATGGAAGCGTATTATGCCGAAGGAATCAAAATTTGCGAAAAATGGGGCGTGCAATATCTGGATTTGTATCATAACGAGTACGTCAACAAAACCTTAATGGAAGTGGACAAGCAGCCCTTTTGCTATATGGCCGATGCGGTGCATCCCAATGCGGCAGGATACGAACGTCTTTCTCCGATAATCGGAGATTGGATGGAAAGCCTGATCGACAATCAAAAGCCGAAGACCCTGACCGATACCCTTTCCTTTGTTACAGTGTGCCAATGCGACGACCTTGCCCTTTGGCAAGGAACCGACAACACCCAACTGACCGCTTGCCAAACCCCTGACGGGGTTCCTGCGGTGCAACTGTACGGCAAAAGCCAAAATGAGAACCACGTCCGTGGTTGGGAATGGCTGGGGGCACGGGCGGAATGCACCCTAACCGAAGCAGTAGATCTGTCGGAATGCGCTCTTTTGCGGTTGCGGTTTTACATCAGCCAAGACTTTTTTGGTCAAGCCGGTCAAATGTTGGTGGAATTTATGGGAGAGGAAGAGGATTCCTTCCGTATGTTCTTTGGCTTTGACGGTTTCCCAAAAGGTTGGCACGAAATAACCTACAACGCAAAAGGCACCCGCTTTTATCGCGGAAATCCCGACTTGTCCAAAATCTCTCGCGTACGGATCACATGGTACAATCACAACAACTGCAAAGAAGACTTTATCTTGGCTGTTGCAGACATTCACGGACAACGGTAAAAAACAAATATTTCATTGAAAAAGGGCTATCCATCGGTGGATAGCCCTTTTTCTGAGTTTGTCAAAAAACTTTTTTTGACAAACTGTCAGACTTTCAAGGGAGGGGCAGGATGGCATTTTCTTCGCTACACAAGGCGTACGACGGTACGTCGTGTAGCGAAAAAATGACAAATAGGTGCCAAAACGGGGAGAATTCGATATTCTCCCCGTTTTTCCCTTGGTTTGTTTTCTGTTTTGCTTCTCAGTCGTTTTATTTTGTTATAAGGCACTTATGTTCCTGTGCCTTTTTTGACAGTCTGTGAAAAAGGGCTATCCATCGGATAGCCCCTTTTCTTTACTTGATATCATTAAAATAGGAGACCATGTTTATTTGATGCAAACTGTCGGGAAACAGCAACCCATGTAATTCGCAAAAATAACTGTCGGTCATAGCGGCAAGATAGTCCACCACGATTTGGTGGGGATCCTGCTTCCCATAATCAAATTCGCCGTCATACAACACCGTGTTTTGTTTCAAATGCAACACGTGATGCTGATAAATAGGAGAGCCTTCGTTTTGCTCCCTCAGGTCGGTCAACAACCGTTCATACAGTTCTCGGAACATCGGTGCCACCGTTTGGTCATAACTCGTGTCGAGGGCTTTGTTATAATAACTATAAGGACCGTTTTCCTTTTTGCCTTGTTTCAAATCACGGTAGACCCCTTCGCTTAATCGCAAGTGGTCTTTTCCGTAGCTGTTCACCACCAAATCTACCATAATATTGTTAATAATGGCGGCATTGTGCGTCCCGATCTCTCTGGCAGAAAAACAGTCCATATCTTCAATGATATGGGCATTGAGAGCGTCTTGCCGATCTTTTCCCAAATAGGCGATCATATCGCTCACCCGTACCACGCAAGCCTCTAAGGTGGCAGGCACCAGTTGTTTGGACGCTTCCTCCCCTTGCTCGCGACAGGCTTGCACTCGGTGATCCATCAAGGAAAAATCCATATGTGCCATGGGACGATACTCTTGCAATTCAAACTCCCCGTTGTGGCACAAAATACCGTCCAACGTTTGCAGGCTGACGTTACGGCGATACAGCACGTCCAATACCCGCACGCTGTGCACGTTGTGCATAAAATGACAACCGGTATTTTCATATAACAAGCGATCTAAAATTCGTTCTCCCGCATGGCCAAAGGGCGTGTGTCCCAAGTCGTGTCCCAAAGCAATGGCTTCGATCAAATCTTGATTCAGTCCCAACAACCGACCGATGTTGCGGGCAATGCGTGACACCAACTGCACGTGCAATCCCCGACGGGACAGATCGTCGTTTTGGTAAAAGGAAAACACTTGGGTCTTGTCGTTGTAACGATTGTAAACGGGTAAATGTAAAATCTTCTCGCAATCTCGCACAAATGACGGACGTAAAACGCTGTTTTTGTCCCGTTGGGGATTACGGCGCAGGGCTTTTTCGTCGGAAAAAGCCATTTTTCCAAACGTGCCCTTTTGCTTGTCTTGCTCCATTTGGTCAAGCAACTCTTGCGGGAGCTTGTCGTATTTGGTCTGCACACGTAATCCCTCCTTACCATTTGGGTTGCTTATTTATTGCTAATCTTATGTAACAATTTAATGATTTCGGCGAATCCCAAAACAAATACGCCGCCGATAAATGACAACAACCAATACAGGAATGCCACGTCGAAGGCAAAATCCGAATGGCGTCCCCCTTCATTTCCCAACACCAAACCCACAATAAATCCTACGATAAATATGAATACCGCAATGACCGTCAAGGCGGTTGCTATGCCGTTGGATGTTTCCTTTTTTTCACTGTTGGCAGAGCGATATACCGCCAACATTTGTTCATATTCGCTGTCGGTGACCTCGATGGGGATTGTTTTGAAAAATTTGTAACTTTGGGTTTGCACGTCCCATTCCGACTGAGGGAACTCTTCACTATAATAATGCTCGGTTGCCCATATTTTTTGGCAAAGTCCTTGCGAAAGCAAAAACTCGTCTTTTTCTTGACGATATGCCTCTTGTTTTTTTGCCGCATGTTTTTCCAGATATTCTCGTACCATGGGATTCATAAATACAACTCCTTTCATTCCTTCGTTTAACGGTTTTGGGATCCATTATACAATGATCCCGCCGCCAAGCAATTCATTGTCTTGGTAAAACACCGCCGATTGTCCCGGGGTGGCGGCTCGTTGCGGTTGGTCAAATACCACCTGCACTCCTTGTTCGTAGGGAACGATCGTAGCGGGGGCAGGTCGTGCGGTATACCGAATCTTGACCTGTGCCGTCATTGGCTCACGCAAGGATTCCCCCGACAAAAAGGTAACCCCTCGGCAAGTAAGGTGATTGCAAAACAAATCTTCATTTTCTCCCAGCACCACGCGATGGGTTTGGGGATCGATTGACAACACGTATTTGGGAGAGCCAAATGCACCCAATCCTTTTCGTTGTCCTAC
>JAFYMD010000223.1 GCA_017556785.1 Clostridia bacterium
ATTGCAGAAGTTGACGATTTGTTGGATCAAGTTGTTGAAACAATTGAGGAACTACATAAAGAAAATGCGGAGTTGGTTCGTAAATTAGAAGTATTAGCTGAACGAATTCAAGAATATCGTAACGAGGAAGACAGTATTCGTTCCGCTTTGTTGACCGCACAAAAATCTGCTGACAAAATTTTAAAGGAAGCCAACGAAGAAAAGCAAAAAATCCTTGGTGATGCTTTACAACAAGCAGATGATTCCGTGCGTCTTTCACAAGAAAAAGCAATGACCATTGCCAATGAAACCCGTGAAAAGGTTGCTTTGGTTTTGAACGAAGCAAAAGAAAAGGCCACCAATTTGTTGAATGACGCAAAAGTTAAGTCAGATAACATGCTGCAAGAAGCAGTAGAAGGTTGCAAAGCAGAAAAGCAATATCTTGATTTTTTGAAAGAACAAGAGGCTGCTTTCAGACAACAGTTGCTCGAAATGTACAAAGCACAGTTTGAAATGTTTAAAAAGGGACCGGAAATCCTCAAAGAATTAGAACAAAAACTTTCCTCGAAACCGGAACCTATCACCTTAGAACAGCAAGAAGCTCTTGAAGAAACTATAAACGTCGAATCCCAAACCGAAGAAGCGGTGATAGAAGCCGATTTCGTTGAACCGGAAGACATCCCGTTACCCATTGCATCCAATTCGCGCGCTGACGATTCGCAACCGATTGAAAACGGCTTCGAGATCGACACAAAGTTTTCTGATTTAAAGTTCGGAGAGGATTATGACATTTCCGAAGATGAAGATTATGATGATTATGGAGTGTAATCGGTGAAAAAAATATCCATTCCTTTTTTTCTGGCAGGATTTGTCGTTATATTAGACCAACTTATTAAATTATTGGTGTCATCAAGGTTTTCCTTTGTTGGCACCAAAGTTTTGATTCCCCATGTGCTTGAGTTTCATTATTTGGAAAATACCGGAGCCGCTATGGGGATGTTCGCAGGCGCCAGATGGCCTCTGATCGTTGTCACTCTGTTGTTGATCATTGGTTGTTCCTGGTATTTGATTCGAAAACCAAATCTTGGCTTTTTTCTGCGTTATGGGTTGGCTTTGATAATCGGTGGCGGCATTGGTAATCTGATTGATCGTATGTTCATTGGTTATGTTGTTGATTTCATTCGTTTTCCCATATCTTGGTTTAACTACTCATTCAACATTGCCGATTGCGCAGTTTGTATCGGTGTTGCTATGATTTTCTTGGATTTTATCATTGAACTATTTCGCGAACAAAAAAGTAAGGAAAACAACGATGGAACACCTTGAGTTTATAGCCGATAATTCAACACCATTAAGATTAGACAGTGCCTTGACACAATATTTACCGGAATTAACTCGTTCTGCTGTTGCCCGCTTAATTCAGGAACAACACGTGTTGGTAAATCAGAAACCCGTTTCCAAAAGTTATAAACTCGTTGACGGCGATTTGGTTTTTGTGGAATTACCCGATCCTGAACCTGATCAAGCCATTCCGCAAGATTTACCGCTAAATATTGTCTATGAAGATGACAGTTTACTGGTTGTCAACAAGCCCAAAGGACTTGTCGTACATCCTGCACCGGGAAATCCGGATGGTACATTGGTTAACGCTCTTTTACATCATTGTGGCGATTCTTTATCCGGAATCGGTGGTGTTATTCGCCCCGGAATTGTTCATCGTATTGATAAAGATACAAGTGGTCTTTTGGTTGTTGCAAAAAACGATACCGCTCATGTATTTTTAGCAGAGCAAATCAAAGAACATAGTTTTACCAGGGAATACCATGCGGTCGTATACGGACGCATAAAGCAGGAAGAAGGCACAGTAAATGCTCCGATCGGACGTCATCCGATTGATCGAAAGAAACAAGCTGTGACCGAAAAAAACAGTAAACATGCCATAACACATTATACTGTTGAAGAATATTTTCGGGGTTATACCCATTTACGTTTACGCCTAGAGACCGGTCGCACCCATCAAATACGTGTCCATATGGCTTATATTGGTCATCCTGTATGCGGAGACCCCCTTTATGCAGGACGTTTAGCGGACAAAAGCGGTTTGTCCGGTCAATGCCTCCATGCGGCAAAACTAGGATTTGTTCACCCAATCACTCGTAAATATATGGAATTTGAGGCACCTTTGCCGGATTATTTTACCGAATTTATTTCACGTTTATCAAAGGAAGGTTAGACCATGACATTTGACAATATCGTTTTATTGTCTGATATTGATGGCACGTTAGCCACCTATGACCGCGTAATTCAGCCTAAAAATATTGAAGCGATTCAATATTTCGTAAACAATGGCGGTCGTTTTGCGGTAGCAACCGGCAGAACAGCACATTCTGCGGAAAGAATGATCAAACATTTGTCTGTTAATTGTCCTTGTATCACTGTTAATGGTGCCGCAATTTATGACTATCAACAAAACAAACTCCTGCATGTTTGCTACTTAAATCACTGTGCTACCGAATTGTTTAAGCCGGTGGTAGAGTTATTTCCACAAGTGGGTATTGAAATCAATGTTGACGGTGTGTTAAAATGTGTTCGCTATTCTCCACGTTCAGAAGAGCACATCATTTATGAATTAGGGACTTTTGAACAATTCACCATGAATGACATTCCCGAAGACTCCAATTGGTTTAAAGCAATTTTCACGGGGGCTCCCGATATTTTGGATCAGGTTCAGACCTTGTGTGAATCAATGATAACCGAAACGGCTCCATACTACTTGGTTCGTTCAGAACCAACCTTATTTGAAATCTTGCCAAAAGATGCGACAAAAGGGGACGGCGTTCGATTTTTATCCAAACACTTGTCTGTGCCTATTGACAATATTTATGCCATAGGAGACTATTATAACGATATTGACTTTTTGTCGGCAGCGGGATACTCTGCCGCTGTTAAAAACGCTCCCCAAGAGGTATTAGCAGTAACCGATTATGTCACTTGTTCTTGTGAAGACGGTGCGGTTGCTGATTTTATAGCACATATTGAACGAATTATTAAAACATCCAAATAGGAGGTAACTACTTTGGAACAAGCAGTTAAAAAACAACTTCAAGTGACTGCCTGCAAGATCCGTATGGGGATCATTGAAGGTGTTCACGCCGCAAAATCCGGTCATCCCGGTGGTTCGTTATCCATCGCTGATGTACTGACTTATCTTTATTTTAAAGAAATGAATATTGACCCTGCCAATCCTAAAAAAGCAGATCGTGATCGTATGATTCTTTCAAAAGGACATACCGCTCCCGGTTTGTATTCTGCGTTGGCCAATCGTGGTTATTTCCCTGTAGAAGATTTGCTTACCTTGCGTAAGTTGGATTCTTATTTGGAAGGTCACCCCGATATGAAACATACGCCCGGTGTTGACATGAGTTCCGGGTCTTTGGGTCAAGGAATCTCGGTTGCCACAGGTGTTGCTCTTGGCGCCAAATTAGATGGTGACGCTTATCGTGTTTACTCTATTTTGGGTGACGGTGAGTTAGAAGAGGGCCAAGTTTGGGAAGCTGCTATGTTTGCAGGTCACAAGAAATTGGATACTTTGTGTGTTATCATTGACAACAACAACTTGCAAATCGACGGTTGCTTAGATGAGGTTTGCTCTCCTTATCCCATTGCCGAAAAATTCCAAGCTTTTAATTGGTACACCATTGAAATCGACGGCCATGACTTCGATCAAATCGAAGCCGCATTTGCCCAAGCTCGCCAAAACAAAGGCAAGCCCACCGCTATTATTATGACCACCACCAAAGGCAAAGGTGTTTCCTTCATGGAAGACAAGGCCTCTTGGCACGGTGCCGCCCCCAATGATGAACAATACGAAATCGCCATGAGCGAACTGAAAGCCGCTCTTGCCGCATTAGAAGCATAAGAAAGGACGGATCAAAATGGCTGAAATTAAAAAACAAGCGACCCGTGAGTCCTATGGCGAAGCCCTGGCAGAAATCGGCGCTAAATATGACAATCTCATCGTTTTGGATGCTGACCTTTCCGGTGCTACCAAAACCGGTACGTTTAAGAAGCAATATCCCGAACGTTTCTTCAACTGCGGTATCGCTGAACAAAACTTGATTGGTGTTGCCACCGGTCTTACCTTGGCAGGCAAATTGGTATTTTGCAGTTCTTTTGCTATGTTTGCGGCAGGTCGTGCTTTTGAACAAGTTCGCAACGCTGTGGGTTATCCCCATAACAACGTTAAAATTGCCGCTACCCACGCAGGTCTTTCAGTTGGTGAAGACGGTGCTACCCACCAATGCAATGAAGATATTGCATTGATGCGTACCATTCCCGGCATGACGATTTTGAACCCTGCTGACCCTGTGGAAGCCAAAGAATGTGTTCGTGCCGCTGCAGAATTCGAAGGTCCCGTATATCTTCGTTTTGGTCGTATGGCTGTGGAACCCATTTTCGATGAAAATTATAAAATGGAAATCGGCAAAGGTGTTACCTTGCAAGACGGTTCTGACGTGACCATCGTTGCCACCGGCTTAATGGTTGGTATGGCTCTTACTGCCGCTGAACAACTGAAAGCCGAAGGCATTTCTGCTCGCGTCATCAATATTCACACCATTAAACCCTTGGATGCTGATTTGATTATCAAAGCCGCCAAAGAAACCGGCGCTATCGTTACCGCTGAAGAACATTCCATCATCGGTGGTTTGGGCGGTGCTGTTACCGAATGCCTGGCCGAAACCTGCCCCGTACCCGTACTTCGTGTTGGGGTAGAAGACAAGTTCGGTACTTCCGCTCCCGCCATGGAAGTATTGAAAGCGTATGGCTTGACTCCCGAAAACATCGCAGAAAAAGCCAAGAAAGCAATTGCTTTGAAATAAGAATAAACAATAAAGAAAGAGCCGATTGCATAACGCAATCGGCTCTTTAACTTTTATGAATTATTCACTTACCAAATCGGTCATATCATATAGTCTCGGCTCTTTGCCCACCATAAAGGCAGCTGCTTTTACGGCGCCCACGGCAAACACTTCTTTAGAGCGAGCTGAGTGAGAAAGGGTAACAATCTCATCTTTCCCTGCGAAGATGACCTCATGTTCACCAACAATAGTACCGCCACGAATGGAGTGCATACCAATTTCGTTTTTTGGACGCTGTTGCCGACGACTATGGCGATCATATTCGGGAATCATTTCTTTATCCAATCCTTCAATTGCCGCATCTAACAACATGTTGGCAGTACCAGAGGGTGCGTCCAATTTTAAATTATGATGTGCTTCAATAATTTCGATATCCGCCTTGTCGCCAAGTACTTGCGCCGCTTTTTTTACTAAAGCTGCCAGTAGGTTAATCCCTAAAGACATATTGCCGGAGAAAAACATTGGCACGGTTTTTGCCGCCTCACGAATCGCATCAATTTGGCAACAACTTAAACCGGTAGTACAAACCACAGCAGGCACACCTTTGTTTACCGAATAGGCAAGCAATCCATCCAAGCAATTGGGGTGTGAAAAATCAATAATCACGTCGGCAGTTTCTTGCACATCGGAAAATTCGCTATATACGGGATAGGAGAGTTCTTCTTTGCGCAGGTCAACACCTGCTACAATGGTCATATCAACTTGTTCTGCAACAAGATTGGTAATTACTTTTCCCATGTGACCGCAACAACCGGACAAAATCACTTTAATCATAAATTTCACACTTCCTAATTTTTATTGCTTAAAGCAGTTGTGCTTTTACCAAAGCAGAATGGATTTTTTCCTTTACATCATCTGAAGCAGGGAAGAGGGGCATTCTGCATTCGCCTACATTTAATCCCAATTGATTCATGGCTTCTTTTACCGGAATGGGGTTTACGTCAATAAACATGCTGTTCATAACATCCAGGTAACGGCTCTGCATAGCGGTAGCACCTGCAAAATCGCCTTCTAACGCCTTTTGGCAAAGTTGTGCCATGATTTTAGGGGCAAGGTTGGAAAACACCGAAATAACCCCTTTGGCACCCATTGCCATCATGGCAACCGTTTGGTCGTCGTTGCCGGAATAAACGTCTAACTCATCCCCACATAAGGCGATGGTTTGAGCAAGAGCAGAAAAGTTTCCGTTGGCCTCTTTGGTTGCTACGATATTTGGGTGCTTGCATAATTTGGCATAGGTTTCCGGCTTAATATCCATTCCTGTGCGAGATGGCACGTTATACAAAATAATAGGCGTATTCACACGGTCGGCAACGTATTCGTAATGGCGAATCAGTCCGTTTTGCGATGTTTTGTTATAATAGGGGGTAACCATCAACAAGGCATCTGCCCCCATACGTTCAGCCGCTTCGGACAATTCCAAGGTATACAACGTGTCATTGCTACCTGTACCCGCCACCACAGGCACCCGACCTGCAGAAGTAGTAATTATGGTTTCAATCACCTTTAAATGTTCATCATGCCGCAGGGTGCTTTTTTCACCTGTGGTACCACAAGCAATAATAGCATTTACACCACCTGCAATCTGAACTTCGGTTAATTCCTTTAATTTTTCATAATCCACACTGCCGTCGGCAGAAAAAGGGGTAACCAATGCGGTACCAACACCGCGAAAGATGGTTTTAGCCATATCAATCCACTCCGATTATGAATATTTTAGTCCATATACCCCTTGGCACACAGCAATTCAGCCAGCAATACAGCACCACCTGCGGCACCACGAAGGGTATTGTGAGACATACAAACAAATTTATATTGATATTGGGTATCTTCACGCAAGCGACCAACCGAAATCGCCATGCCGTTTTCCAGGTTGCGTTGCAGTTTAATTTGAGGCATGTTATCTTCTACAAAGTAGTTAAGGAATTGTTTGGGAGCACTGGGCAGTTCCAATTCTTGGGCAGGACCTTTAAATTGTTCCCAAATAGCCAAAATTTGTTCTTTGGCGGGTTTGTTTTTGAAGTCTACAAACACAGCAGCGGTATGACCGTCAGAAACCGGTACGCGCAAACATTGTGCAGTAAATTTGGGAGAAGTAGCGTTTACAATCTTATCGCCTTCGATTTTACCCCAAATCTTGAGAGGTTCTTGCTCGGATTTTTCTTCTTCGCCGCCAATGAAAGGAATCAGGTTATCCACCATCTCGGGCCAACGTTCAAAGGTTTTACCGGCACCGGAAATAGCTTGATAGGTGCAAACCAACACTTTTTCAGGGCCGAATTCGTTGAGGGGATACAAAGCGGGAACGTAGGATTGCAAAGAGCAATTGGACTTAACTGCAATAAAACCGCGTTTGGTGCCTAAGCGTTTACGTTGAGAGGGGATAATATCAATATGGTCAGCGTTGAGTTCGGGCACAACCATGGGAACATCTTCGGTTTTGCGGTGTGCACTGTTGTTGGAAACAACGGGGCATTCCAATTTAGCATATGCTTCTTCTAAAGCCATAATGTCTGCTTTGGGCATATTAACGGCGCAAAATACAAAATCAACTGCAGCGGCAATTTCTTCTTTTTGATTTTCAGCATCCAAAACCATCATAGCTTTGACTTTTTCGGGCATAGCATCGGTCATAGCCCAACGATCGCCAACTGCTTCTTCGTAGGTTTTGCCGGCGGAACGACCACTTGCGGCCAACACCGTAATATCAAACCAAGGATGCTCGTTTAACAAGGTAATAAAGCGTTGACCAACCATACCGGTCGCGCCAACAATACCAACCTTATACTTTTTCATAAAAATCTCTCCTAATAAGTATTGTAATAATTTCAAAACTGTATTATAATATGAAATCATTAGACGATTTATCATACCATTTTTGGTATTCAATGTCAATAAAATCGAGGAGAAATATGAAGAAATCTGACTTTTTTTATCATTTACCAAAAGAATTAATTGCACAGCACCCTTGTGAAAAACGAGATAACTCTTCTCTTATGGTACTGCATCGTCATTCGGGAGAAATTGAGCACAAGCATTTTTATGATCTGCCGGATTATTTAAACGAAAACGATTGCTTGATTATTAACGATACCAAGGTTTTACCCGCACGGATTTACGGTGTAAAAATTCCAACCGGTGCCGTAGTGGAATTCTTGTTGTTAAAACAACACGCCGACGGTGCTTGGGAATGCTTGGCAGGTCCCGGTAAAAAAGCCAAACCGGGTGATCGCTTTTCTTTTGGCGAAGGCTTAATGGAATGCACGGTGGAAGAAATCGTAGAAGAAGGCAATCGACTCATTCGCTTTACCTACGAAGGCAATTTTTACGAAAATCTCGACAAAATCGGCACTATGCCTCTGCCGCCTTATATTACCGAGCAATTGGAAGACCAATCACGCTACCAAACGGTATATGCCCGCGAAATCGGCTCTGCAGCAGCCCCTACAGCCGGTTTACACTTTACCCCCGAGTTGTTTGAGCGTTTGGAAGAAAAGGGCGTTAAAGTAGGTCGTGTGACCCTTCACGTAGGTTTGGGCACGTTTCGTCCCGTAAAAGAAGAAGATATCACCAATCACGTAATGCACTCCGAACATTATGAGATGCCCGAAGAAACCGCCGAGCTTATTCGCACAACCAAAGCCAAAGGAGGTCGGGTCATTTGCGTGGGTACTACCAGTTGTCGGACGGTAGAAACCATTGCCTCTCATGGGAAAATCAAAGCTGACGAAGGGTGGACCAGTATCTTTATTTATCCCGGTTATGAATTTGGATGCATGGATGGTTTGGTTACCAATTTTCATTTGCCCGAAAGCACCCTGCTTATGCTTATTTCTGCCTTTGCAGGCTATGAACACGTTATGAATGCATATAAAATCGCTGTTGAAAAACAATATCGCTTTTTCAGTTTTGGCGATGCTATGTTAATTATTTAGGAGATCCTTATGTACCGATTATTGAAAACCGAGAACAAAGCCAGAAGAGGAGAATTTGAAACCCCACATGGTACGATTCAAACACCCGCCTTTATGAATGTTGCCACCTGCGCCGCAATTAAAGGTGGTCTTTCGGCTTTGGATTTAAAAGACATAAAATGTCAAGTAATGCTTTCCAACACCTATCATCTGCATTTACGTCCCACCGACAACGTAGTAAAAGAATTAGGTGGTCTGCATAAAATGACAGGATGGGACGGTCCTATTCTTACCGACAGCGGCGGATTTCAAGTGTTTTCTTTGGCAAAACTTCGCAATATCAAAGAAGAAGGGGTTACCTTTAACTCTCATATCAACGGCCAAAAAATCTTTATGGGACCCGAAGAAAGCATGCAAATTCAATCCAATTTGGGTTCCACCATTGCTATGGCTTTTGATGAATGTGTGGAAAATCCCGCAACGTATGAATATGCCAAGCAATCCGTTGCCCGCACAACACGCTGGTTAAAGCGTTGCAAAGCAGAAATGCAACGACTCAACTCGCTACCGGACACGATCAACCCGCGACAAATGCTGTTTGGCATTAACCAGGGTTGTACCTTTGATGATCTTCGCGTGGAACATATGAAAGAAATCGCTGAATTGGATTTAGATGGTTACGCGATCGGAGGGTTGGCAGTAGGGGAGACCGCCGAAGAAATGTATCGTATTATTGAAGCGGTGGAACCCCATATGCCCAAAGACAAAATCCGCTATTTAATGGGTGTTGGGACACCCGTCAATATCATTGAAGCTGTCGCTCGCGGTGTAGACTTGTTTGACTGTGTAATGCCCAGTCGCAACGCAAGACACGGACACCTTTTCACTTCTAAAGGGATCGTCAATATCCATAATGCGAAATACACGTTAGACCAAACACCTCTGGATGAGAACTGCGATTGCCCTGTCTGCCGCAATTTCACCAAGGCATATCTGCGGCATTTGTTTGCCGCAGGCGAAATGTTGGGAATGCGGTTAGGCGTAATACACAATTTATATTTTTACAATAATTTAATGGAAATCATCCGTGTTAAAATCGAAAACGGAAATTTCGAGCAATGGAAAGATGACGTTATTCCCATTTTAGGCAAAAGAATCTAAAATAACACTTGCATTCCCAGGAAGAATAGGCTATAATAATCTGGTAAGAATTTTCGAAAGAGGTATTATTTTATGGTTGTCATGATTGTTTACATCGTTTTGATTGTAGCTTTTTTCTATTTCTTTATGATTCGGCCTCAAAAGAAACGGCAAAAACAAGAAGAAGCTTTGCGAAACAATGTTCAAATTGGTGATGAAATTATCACAATAGCAGGCGTTTACGGACGCGTTGTTGCTGTAAAAGAAGATTCATTTATTATTGAATCCGGGCCCGATCGCTCGAAACAACGAATTGCACGTTGGGCGATTCAGCAAAATTTAACGGTACACGAAAATTAATTGTTGCATAAACGACAGCTCCCAATCATATTTTCCTGTGAGAGAATATGATTGGGAGTGTTTTTTATGAAAAAAACAAATAAAATCACAAAAGAGGGGCGTAGGCTTACTTCTATACTAAAGGGGGCAATTGCTGCTCTGATTATTGCAACTATTTTACTTATTGCGGTATCCATTTTTTACAATAATACGGATTTATCAACAACTATTATTCAGGTAATTTTATGTATCATCTTGGCAATCTCGTCCTTTTTCGGTGGTTGGATATCATCAAAATACTATAAAAAAAGTGGTATGCAAAACGGAGCGATATGCGGTAGCGTATTATTTTGTGCTATTACTTTGATCGGTTGCATCATCCACGATTTTGCTTTCACTCCGTTCACATTGTTTAAAGCGGGGGCAATAATCGTTTTCGGCGCCTTTGGTGGAATTATTGGAATCAATCGATCGGCAAAGCATAAAATGAAACTATAAAAGCACAGTTACTTGTGTTTTGCAACACGCGCAAGCAATACATCGTGTGGTTTACATAAACAAGTAAACATAATTCTTTACCAAGATTGCATAATTCGGTTTACATAATATTATTAAAATTAAAAATATTTCAAAATATTAGAAAAAACACTTGAAATAACAACTAAAATGGGGTATAGTTAGATACAGATAAAGGGGCTATATCCAATTCAATCCATCATAATCACCGTTTTTCTAACGGTGATTTTTCTTGGAATTGTTTACATAATTCCGATTAAAACCATATGTATGACATCATTTGGTGTTCTTTACAATAATCAATCTATATATTGTGTGCATAGTTTTTTCTCCGGTTTCATATCTTGTAAGGACAAGATCTATTAAAGGGTGAGAAACTGTGTTAAAAAAATTAAACAATCAATGGCTGACAAATACAATTGCTTACTTGTCTGAAAACCTTCGTTTTGTGTGCATGACTGCCTCGTTGTTATTAGGGATTTTAATCGGTGCATTGTTGATTCGAAATGACCTGCTTCGCGAATTTACAGACACATCGCAAATGCTCTCTGATTTTATTTCAGCACGCACGCAAAACAGTTTTGGCGTATTGTTTGCTCATTCTTTTCTTTCGTCATCGATATACATATTGATTGCTTATTTTTTGGGACTGTTTTTACTGGGTGCCGTCCCTTCAATCGTTTTACCTGCCGTGCGCGGCTTGGGTATTGGCGTGGTATGCGGTTATTTATATGCGACCCATGGCCTTCAGGGAGTTGCTTTTTCTTTTCTTATTGTTTTACCGTGCACTTTTTTACAGTGCATTGTGTTTATGTTAGCATGCAAGGAAGCGTTTGTATTCTCTTCCTGTATGTTCAGACATTATTTTCAAGAGTCCTATCATCCACTAGAAAGTGATCTGCTAAAAAAATATTCCATTCGTTTTGCCGTATTGTTCTTATTTACCGCTTTGATTTCACTTCCCGATTCACTCCTATCAAACGTATTTATCGGCATTTTCGGATTTTAACACACGGAGGATGCGTTAAAATGACAGAAGTTAAAAATCAATTTCAACTTTATTTAACAGAGACACGCAAGGTCTCTGCTAATACTTTGCAGTCATACCTGCGCGATATTGATCAGTTTTTTGAATATTTACGTGTACGGGATATTCATCCCTTGCACGCAACCTCTGATCGTATCGAAAAATTCATAAAAACCATGGAGAGCACCGGATTGTCTAAATCCACGATCTCCCGCATGATGGCAACCTTGCGCTGTTTTTATCGTTTCGCGACCATAGAAGGCTTGAGCGATGCAAACCCAACCGGAGGTATTCAAACGGCCAAATCCGAAAAGAAATTGCCTCAAATTTTAACAGCCAAAGAAATTGAACTCCTTTTAGCACAACCGGATATTACCGATTTAAAAGGTTGTCGCGACAAGGCTATGCTCGAACTTCTATATGCTACAGGAATTCGTGTTAGTGAATTGATTGATTTGAATATCGATGACATCAATTTACAACTAAGTGTTGTATATTGCAGAGGTGGCAAAAGCGAACGAATCATTCCCATATATGACGAAGCAAGAGATGCGATTGCCGACTATTTAAAACGCGTGCGCAATGCCGTAATTTTAGATTATGGTGAAACAGCATTATTTACCAACATGAATGGCTCTCGCTTGACTCGTCAAGGATTTTGGAAAATCGTTAAAACCTATACCCAATCTGCCAACATAAAAAAGGACATCACCCCGCATACTTTACGCCACTCTTTTGCAACTCATTTGCTTGAAAACGGCGCACAGTTAAAAGACATAAAAGAAATGTTAGGGCATTCCGATATTTCCTCAACACAGGTATATGCAAAGGTTGTAAAAGAACGTTACAAGAACGTTTATACCAATTGTCACCCCAAAGCAAAGCGTGCTTAATCATATAGGAGAAGTTTACCATGGCATTATTTAATTACAACAAACCAGGACCCGGAATCAGCAAAAACAGTGGATATCAAGTAAACCGTTTTGCTTTATATTTTCAATTATTAGGTCGGAAATTTTGGAATATTTGTGTCTTAAATTTAATTCTCGTTTTGTTTACACTGCCGTTTGGTGGGGCAGCCGTCGCACTGTTCAGCATATTGAAAAACGTACATTTTTTTCTCTATAGCGATTTCCGTCTCATTTTAATAGTATCAGGGATACCGTTTATGTTTTATGGTCCCGTTTTGGCAGCAGCTTTTAAAGTAGCGCGCGATTTTGCCAGAGAAGAACCGGCTTTTGTTTTTTCGGATTTCGTTAGCACAATGAAAAAAAACGTTAAAAAGCCCTTGGTTTTATCCGCAATGTTTTACTTCCTTTTTGCAGCCTTGACATTTGCCATTCCGGCATATTACATGACACCGGGCATTGGTATTTATGTCCTGTTCCCATTATGTCTGTTTGCTACTCTGGTACTGATCATGATTCAGTTTTACGTGTATACCATGTCAGTTTGTTTCGATCTTACACTCAAGGAAGTATTGAAAAACGGATTGATTCTCACCATGGTGTCTATGGG
>JAFYMD010000224.1 GCA_017556785.1 Clostridia bacterium
GCAAATAAGCCTTGGCTGTTGTCTTGCGTGTCGGTGTAGCTGAACAAATAAGAACGATCATCCGAGGCAGGGGCGATTTCGGTATTGTCCGATTCCACCAAGGACACGATTTTCAAGTAGTCTATTTTGTAGGTGCAGGCTTTATCGGCGGTGTTGTTAAAGTTAAACCGCCACCATTTAATGGGCGAATGGCGAAGGTACCGGTGGTGACACCGGTGTGGGTGTTAAAGGGCAACACAATCTCGTTCCATCCGTTTTGCAACGGTTGTACTCCGTTGATTCCCGCCAGATTCCAAGAAATCTCGTTGGTATCCATATGGGTAGTTGCCAATTCGATGTTGGCAGAGTCAATTGCAGTCACGTCTTCAATGTATACGCGGAAGGCAAGGGCTAACTCTTCCATGCTGTGTTCCGGGAACAAGTCAATACCATTGGTAGCAGGTAAGCCCTCTTGCCGTAGTGAAAACCATTGACCGCCGGTGGTAGCAATATTCAACACCGAAGCACCGTTTTCGGTGGTATACGTTTTGGTGTTTGCCCCACAAGAATCGGTAATGGCAAGGGGATCGGTGTTGTCAAAGTCGGTAATCATCACACTACCGTCGGCACGCAATGGCAGAATTTTAAGGTAGTCGACTTTGTACACGTTGGCACCATCGTCGGTATTGTTAAAATTGAATCGCCACCATTTGATTTGGGAAACGGTAAACTCACCGCCCACAGGACCATGACCGGTGGCAAAAGGCAGAACAAAGATGTTCCACCCATTTTTGAGTCCGGCGGCTGTTAAGCAATGCAAATCCCAAAAAATCTCATTGGTGTCCATGGCGGTATTGGCAAGCTCTATGTTGACCGATTTCACCTTGGTTACGTCTTCTACGTACACACGGAAGGAAACAGCGAGTTCATTCATACCATATCCGGCAGGCAGGGTAATCCCTGCGGTAGAAGGCATGGTTTCATGACGCAAAGAAATCCATTGTCCGGCAGGCACCGAGCACGACAGCACACCGGCACCACCGTCGGTGGTATAGGTCTTGGTGTTATTCGAGCAGGAATCGGTAACAGGAATGGTATCCGAGCCGTCAAAATCGGTGATAAGCAGGGCATCATTTTGGTAATTGTTGGGCATAACCCATGCTTCTGCCGATTGAGGAGGAGCAGACATCCCTTCTTTTACCACCGCAAAGGAACCATCAAAGTCAGCACCGCCATGGGTGGTAACAATTTCCATGGGACCGAAGCCCGCTTTCACTTCTTTGCTGAAATACACGTAAATACGCATGTAGTTAATATTGGTAAGATCCAACGTACCGCCTGTGGGGACCCCTTTGGAAAAATCCAAATACAGGTCGTTCCAACCGGCTTTTATGTTCAGGGTGGTAAACACCCAATGCATTTCGTTTACGTCGCACTTTCCGCTACTGGTCAATTCGATTTGAGGAGAGCCTGCGGCTTTGATTGCCGTGGGGTCTTCAATATAGAATTTCATTTTGAGTGCCAGATAATTGGCATCGTGACCGGTAATCGAAATGGCAGGGCTGATGGTTTTGGAAAACCCAATACCGGTGGACGTGCCGGTAACAACGGTAGAACCCTCTACCGTTTCGATGGTTTGTCCGTTCAGACCTGAAACAGAACAATCGGAAAGGTCTTTAAAATCCTCGATTATCCAAGTGGATGCGGTTTCGGCAGTTGCGGTTATACCAGGGGGAAGCATAGTGGCAATCATAAGCAATCCCAAAACCAAAGAGACCAAACGTTTCATGATTTTTCCTCCTAAAACAAAAGTAGCATTGACAATTTGCAATTTTACGATTATTATAACACATGTGAATTCGTATTGCATTAACAATTGTATAAAATACGATTTGAAAGGTTGTGAAAGACGTGCCTTTGACCTATGATTTGGAAATGTTCGACATTGACGCTGACGAAACGGAACGAAAACTGTATAAATACAACCGCGTATCGGTAGAGGGATTGCGATGTTTTGGGTGGCAAGAGCGACGAAAAGCGGGGATCGGTTCCCCGTGGCACTATCATAAAGATTGCTTTGAAATCCACTACATTTATGACGGCACACTATCCTTTCGTGTGAAAGAGAAAGAATATTGGCTCAAAGCCGGCGATATTTTTATTACCTTCCCCAATGAATACCACGGTTCGGGAGACAACCCGTTTGCGGGACACAAGTTATTTTGGTTTAACCTGTTAACGTTGAAACAGGTGTTGGGATTGGGCGAAGAACAAACACAGGCTTTGTTTGAAAAACTATATCAAATCAAACATCGAGTCATTCCCGCCACCGCCGATATGAGGCATATGATGGAGCAGGTACATACCCATATTCTCACCGACGACCCCTATGAACGGTTGGTTGCCAACGGGCAAATGCTGGCCTTTTTGCAACGACTGATTGAAAATGATGCTGCTATGGAGCAGGTGGGAATTTCATCGGAAATCAACCAAGCCATAGAGTTTATGAAACAGAATTTGCACAACAAACATTCGTTGGCCGACGTTGCCAAGCAGATTGGCTTATCCCTTTCTTATTTTAAAGCCAAATTCAAACGAGAAATAGGCATCTCCCCTGCAGACTACTATATGGATTTGCGTATAGCCAAAGCCAAGGAATTGCTCTTGTCGGGCAAGTCGGTCACCGAAACCGCCTATGAGCTGGACTTTGTTTCCAGCAACTATTTTTCGGTGGTGTTTCGACGGGTAACTGCGAAGACTCCCACCCAATTTGTAAAAGAATATCGGTAAAAGCAATAGCCGACCGTGACAAACGTCACGGTCGGCTATGTTAATAGATGAATTACTTTTCCACAGGGAATTTGTCGATTTTGTTTACCACTTTTTTGAGAATATTCAGAGCATCGCCGGCCTCAATTTTACCGTTGCCGTCGGTGTCGGCGGCTTTGGTTTGGTCGTCGGTTAAGGTAGACTTACCAACCACGGCTTTGAGTACTTCCAAAGCGTCGGCGGCGGAAACGTTGCCGTCACCGTCTACATCACCGTAAAGAATTTCCACGGGGGGAACTACATTTTTCAAATCGGCAATGGCTTGCTCGGCGGTTTCTAACTTGCCAAGGTTGGTAACGTAAGCCTTTTGATCGGCGGTCAAAGCATTGTAAGCTTCTCTTGTGGCAACCACGTCGGGTTCATCGTCTAACGATTGCACGTTGAGGGCGTCGATTTGGTCGGCTACCACTTTAGCGGCGGCTTTGTCGGCGGCCTCTTTCTCAGTTTGGGCTGTCAAGTCGGCAATGGTCGCTTCGGCTTGTTCCAATTTGTCAAGGTTGGTTACGTAGCCTTTTTGAGCATCGGTCAGGCGCTCGTAAGCGGCACGAGCGGCAACCACAGCAGGCTCGTTGCTCAAGGATTGCACGTTGAGGGCATCAATTTGGTCGGTTACGATTTGAGCCAGCATTTTGTCTGCCTCGATTTGTGCTTCATAGTCGGCTTTGAGTTGCAAAATGGTTTGTTCAGCGGCCTTTAACACAGCCAGATTGGTAACCAAATCTTTTTGTGTGTCGGTCAAAGCATCATAAGCTTCTCTTGCGGCAACCACGTCGGCTTCGTCGTCCAAAGAATCCACATTCAGAGCGGCAATGGCATCGGTAACCGCTTGGGCGGCGGCTTTGTCTGCCGCTTCTTGAGCTTCTTTTTCTGCCTTCAGGTCGGCGATTTTGGTTTCGGCGGCTACCAATTTTTCAAGGTTGGTAACATATGCCTTTTGAGCAGAAGTCAAAGCATTGTAAGCTTCTCTTGCGGCAACCACGGCAGATTCATCGTTAAGCGATTGCACGTTGAGAGCGTCGATTTGGTCGGCTACCAATTTGGCGGCGGCTTTATCTAACGCTTCTTGGTCGGCTTGGGCTTTCAGTTCTGCAATCTTGGATTCGGCTTGTTGTAATTTTTCAAGGTTAGTAACATATGCCTTTTGGGCAGAGGTCAAAGCATTGTAAGCTTCTCTTGCGGCAACCACGGCGGC
>JAFYMD010000225.1 GCA_017556785.1 Clostridia bacterium
GCAAGAAGCCCTGGCGCCAGAAGGGTACCGGTCATGCTCGTCAGGGCAGCACCCGTGCTCCTCACTGGACCCACGGCGGTATCGCTTTCGCTCCCAAGCCTCGCGACTATCGTCTGTCTTTGAACAAAAAGGTTCGCAAATTGGCTCTGCTGTCTGCTCTGTCCGACAAAGTGGCAAACGAATCCTTGATCGTTCTGGACGCCATGACTTTGGAATCCTACAAAACCAAGACCGTTGCTCAAACTTTGGCTAACATCGGTGCTGACAAAAAAGCATTGGTTGTTTATGCCGACGCTGACAAGGTTCTGGTTAACAGCACTCGCAACATTGCGGGCGTAAAGGTTGCCGGTGTAAACACCATCAACACTTACGACATCCTCAACGCTGACAAATTGGTCATCGTAAAAGATGCTGTAGCAAAACTTGAGGAGGTATACGCATAATGAAAGCTGCTCAAGAAATCATCCTGGCTCCCGTCATTACTGAAAAAAGCATGACCGGTGCTCGTGATCAAAAGAAATTTACCTTTAAAGTCGCTAAAGACGCCAACAAAATCGAAATCGCAAAAGCGGTCGAAGAATTGTTCAAGGTAAAGGTTGCAAAGGTCAACACCATCCACGTTCGTGGCCAACAACGCCGTTACGGTCGTTTCGAAGGCTACACCGCTTCCTGGAAAAAAGCTGTTGTTACCTTGACTGCCGATTCTAAGAACATCGAATTCTTCGAGGGCATGATGTAAGAAAAGGAGAGTGAAGAGAAATGGCTATTAAGCACTATAAACCGACTACTCCCGGTCGCCGTGGCATGTCGGTGGTTGATTATTCCGAACTTTCCAAGGTTGCTCCCGAGCGCAGCTTGTTGGTGCCTCTGAAGAAAAACTCCGGCCGTAACTCTTATGGTCGCATCACCGTTCGTCATCGTGGCGGCGGTAACCGCAGAAAGTATCGTTTGATCGACTTCAAACGCGACAAAAATCAAATTCCCGCTACCGTTCTCACCATCGAGTACGATCCCAACCGTACCGCTAACATCGCTCTTCTGCAATATGAAGATGGCGAAAAGCGCTACATCATCGCTCCTCAAGGTTTGAAGGTTGGCGACAAAGTAGTCAGCGGCGAAGGTGCCGACATCGTTGCCGGTAACGCTCTGCCCTTGTCTGCTATCCCCACCGGTACTTTTATCCACAACGTGGAGTTGTATCCCGGTAAGGGTGCTCAATTGGCTCGTGCCGGCGGTTGCATGGCTCAGCTGATGGGCAAAGAAGGCAGCAAACACGCTCTCATCCGTCTTCCCTCCGGCGAAATGCGTTACGTTCCCGTAAACTGCATGGCTACCATCGGTCAAGTTGGTAACATCGACCACAGCAACGTAAACGTAGGTAAAGCCGGTAAGAAACGTCACATGGGTTGGAGACCCACCGTTCGCGGTTCTGTTATGAACCCCTGCGATCACCCCCACGGTGGTGGTGAAGGTAAATCTCCCATCGGTCGTTCTGGTCCTGTTACTCCTTGGGGCAAACCTGCTCTGGGCTACAAGACCCGCAAACATCACAAGAGTTCCGACAAGCTTATTGTTAAGCGTCGTAATTCCAAGTAGTGGACGAAAGGAGCTATTATCATGAGTAGAAGTACTAAAAAAGGACCTTTTGTTCAACCTGTCCTGCTGAAACGCGTAAAAGAAATGAACGCGGCAGGCGAAAAACGGGTTCTGAAAACATGGAGCCGTTCTTCCACCATTTTCCCGGACTTTGTTGGCCACACCTTTGCGGTGCATGATGGTCGCAAGCACGTTCCGGTATATGTAACCGAAGATATGGTTGGTCACAAACTGGGCGAGTTCGCTCCCACCAGAACCTTCCGTGGCCACGCCGGTTCCAAAACCAGCAACAACGGTAAATAGGCGAAAGGAGAGTATTGACTATGGAAGCAAAGGCAATCGCGAAATATGTCCGCATCTCGCCCCGTAAGGTGCAAATCGTGCTGGACCTGATTCGTAATCAGCCGGTTGACAAGGCCATGGCGATTCTCCGCCACACACCCAAAGCTGCGTGTGAATGCCTTGAAAAACTGCTCAAATCGGCAATTGCAAATGCCGAAAACAACTTTAACATGGATGGTAAAAACCTGTACGTAGCAGAATGCTTCGCTACCGCAGGCCCCACCCTCAAACGGTTCCGCCCCCGTGCCCAAGGCCGTGGCTACCGTGTTCTGAAGAGAACCTCTCACATCACTTTGGTTCTCAAAGAAGCCGAATAATCAAGGAGGAGGTATTTAGAATGGGACAGAAAGTAAATCCCCACGGTCTGCGTGTGGGTGTAATCAAAAACTGGGATTCCCGCTGGTTCGCTAAAGATAACGTATTTGGCGATACCTTGGTCGAGGACTACAAGCTTCGTAATTACCTCTTGGAGCTCCTTGAACCCGCCGGTGTTCCCAAGGTTGAAATCGAACGTGACGCTTCTCGTGTTCGCATTTTCATCCACTGCGCTAAGCCCGGTATCGTAATCGGTCGTGGCGGTGCAGAAATCGACAAACTCAAAGCGATCTGCGAAAAGAAGTTGGGCCGTCCGGTCATCATCAACATCGTAGAAATCAAAAATCCCGATCTGAACGCTCAATTGGTTGCTGCTAACGTAGCACTGCAATTGGAAAAGAGAACTTCGTTCCGTCGTGCCATGAAAATGTGCATCGGTCGTGCTATGAAGTTCGGCGCAAAGGGTATCAAGATTCAAGTATCCGGCCGTTTGGGCGGTGCTGAAATCGCCCGTAGCGAAACCTACCATGAAGGCACCATTCCCCTGCAAACCTTGCGTGCTGACATTGACTACGGTTTTGCTGAAGCAAAAACCACTTATGGCCGAATCGGTGTAAAGGTTTGGCTGTACAACGGCGAAGTTCTTCGTGACAACCGCCGCCCTGCTAAGAAGGAAGGAGGGGCTCGCTAATGTTAATGCCGAAACGTGTGAAATACCGCAGAGTACATCGTGGTCGCTTAAAAGGCAAAGCCATGCGCGGTAACACCGTAACTTACGGTGATTTTGGTCTGCAGGCTACTGAGCCCGCCTGGATCACTTCTAACCAAATCGAAGCCGCTCGTATTGCTATGACTCGTTATACCAAGCGTGCCGGTCAAGTTTGGATCAAAATTTTCCCCGACAAGCCCATCACCGAAAAACCTGCTGAAACCCGCATGGGTTCCGGTAAAGGTTCTCCGGAATACTGGGTAGCGGTGGTTAAACCCGGTCGTGTAATGTTTGAAATCGGCGGCATTGACGAAACCCAAGCCAGAGAGGCTATGCGTTTGGCTGCCAATAAACTTCCGATCAAATGCAAATTTGTTAAAAAAGAGAATGGTGGTGAGTAACTGTGAGAGCAAATGATTTGAGAGACAAAAGCGCTGATAAACTGAATGAAGAGCTGGCAAATCTGAAACAAGAACTCTTTCAGTTGCGTTTCCAGCTTGCCATTAACCAACTGGAAAACCCCATGCGCATTAAGGCTGTAAAGAAAGACATTGCCCGTGTAAAAACTGTTTTGCGGGAAAATGAAATCAAGGCCGCCAATGGAACGGAGGTATAATGATGAGCGAAAGAAATTTGCGTAAAACCCGTACCGGTATTGTTGCCAGCAATAAAATGGACAAAACCGTTGTTGTTGCCGTACAAGACAACGTAAAACATCCGCTTTACAACAAAATCGTAAAGCGCACCGTGAAGTTTAAAGCTCATGATGAAGAAAATGCCTGCAATATCGGCGACCGTGTATTGATCATGGAAACCCGCCCCATGTCCAAAGACAAGAGATGGCGCGTGGTTGAAATCATCGAAAAGGCGAAGTAAAGGAGGAAACCACTGTGATACAACAACAGAGTTACCTCAAAGTAGCCGACAACACCGGAGCAAAGGAGCTTATGTGCATCCGCGTTCTGGGCGGTTCCGGCCGGAGGTACGCCAATATCGGCGACGTAGTAGTTGCCAGTGTTAAAAAGGCAGCACCCGGTGGTATGGTTAAAAAAGGCGACGTGGTAAAAGCCGTTGTCGTTCGTACTGCTAAGGGCGTTCATCGTGCAGATGGTACTTACATCCGTTTCGATGAAAATGCAGCTGTTATTATCCGTGAAGACAAAAACCCGAGAGGCACCCGTATCTTTGGACCGGTGGCCCGTGAGCTCCGCGATAAGGATTATCTCAAAATCCTGTCCTTGGCTCCCGAAGTGCTTTAAGGGAGGTACACGAACATGAATAAAATGCATATTAAAACCGGTGATATGGTTATGATTTTGTCCGGTAAAGATGCCGGCAAAACCGGCAAGGTGCTGGAAGTCAGCCCCTCCGAAGGCAAAGTAATCGTAGAAGGCCGCAACATTGCAACCAAGCACTTGAAAGGCCGCAAGCCCGGCGATCCCGCCGGCCTTGTAAAAGCAGAAGCTGCTATGCACGCTTGCAAAGTAGTTTGTGTTTGCCCCAAATGCGGTAAGCCCACTCGTATTGCCACCAAGGTATACGAAGATGGTAAAAAAGACCGTATGTGTGCAAAGTGCAAGGAAATCTTTTAAGGTAGGAGGGCGTATTTAAAATGGCAAGATTATTAGAAACTTACAAAAAAGACGTCGCTCCGGCTTTGATGACCAAATTCGGTTACAAGAGCGTAATGCAAATTCCGAAGTTAGACAAAGTTGTAATCAACGTTGGTGCCGGCGAAGCTCGCGACAATGCCAAAGTGATTGATGCAATCCTCAACGACTTGGGTCAAATCACCGGTCAAAAAGCCGTGGTTTGCAAAGCTCGTAAATCGGTTGCAAACTTTAAACTTCGTGAAGGCATGAACATTGGTGCCAAGGTAACCCTGCGGGGCGAAAGAATGTACGAATTTGTTGATCGTTTGTTCAACGTCGCACTTCCCCGTGTACGTGACTTCCGTGGTATCAACGCCAATTCTTTCGATGGCCGTGGTAACTACTCCATGGGTCTGAAAGAACAATTGATCTTCCCGGAAATCAGCTACGACAAGATCGATAAAATCCGCGGTATGGACATCTGCTTTGTTACCACCGCACAAACCGACGAAGAAGCTCGTGAGCTGCTGACATTGCTCGGTGCTCCGTTTGCGAAATAAGGGGAGGGAAGTTAAATGGCTAAAACATCTAAAAAGGTAAGTCAAGCAAGACCTGCCAAGTTTTCAACCAGAGCGTACAACCGCTGCAAAATCTGCGGTCGTCCCCATGCCTATCTCCGTAAATACGGTATTTGCCGTATCTGCTTCCGCGAATTGGCTTACAAAGGTCAAATTCCCGGTGTGAAAAAGGCAAGCTGGTAAGCTTCTCACCAATTATTATTGCAAGATTAAAGGAGGATAAACGGTATGCAAATCACCGATACAATTGCCGATATGCTCACCAGAATTCGCAATGCGAACTCTGCCAAGCACGATTCGGTGGACGTACCCGCTTCCAACATGAAGAAGACCATCGCTCAGATTCTTGTGGATGAAGGTTACGTGAAAAGCTTCCAAGTTATTGACGACGGGAAGCAAGGCGTTATCCGTTTGACGCTGAAATACAACGCTGGCAAGACCCCTGCCCTTACCGGTCTTCGTCGAGTCAGCAAACCCGGTCTTCGCATTTATGCTAACTGCGAAGAACTGCCCAAGGTAATGAATGGCTTGGGTATCGCTATCATCTCCACCTCCAAAGGTGTAATGACCGACAAACTGGCCCGCAAAGAAAATGTTGGCGGCGAAGTTTTGGCATTTGTTTGGTAAGGGGGTGCAGGAAGATGTCTCGAATTGGTAAAAAACCCATCGAAATCCCCGCCGGCGTTGAAGTAAAATTGGACGGCAGCAAGGTGACCGTAAAAGGTGCCAAAGGTACCTTGGAACACACTGTTGTAGGCGAGATCAAAGTGGCTATTGAAGGTAACGTAGTAACCGTTACTCGTCCCAATGACGAAAAAGAAAATCGCTCCCTGCACGGTATGACCCGCACCTTGATCGCCAATATGGTTGAAGGTGTTAGCAAAGGTTACACCAAAGAGCTGGATGTTGTTGGTGTTGGTTATCGTGTAGCCAAACAAGGCAAGGACTTGGTTATGAACCTTGGTTATTCTCACCAAGTAATTATGCCTGAGGTTGACGGTATTTCGATCGAAGTTCCCAACCCCAACAAAATCATCATTTCGGGTGCTGACAAGCAAGCTGTAGGTCAGTTCGCAGCTGAGGTCCGCAAAAAGAGACCCCCCGAACCCTACAAGGGCAAAGGTATCCGCTATGTTGACGAAGTTGTTCGTCGCAAAGAAGGTAAAACCGGTAAATAAAGGTAAAGGAGTAGTAAAACAATGGTTAATCGTCCTGATACTAAAAAAGCTCGCGCAATTCGCCATAAGAGAGTGCGCGGCAAAATCAGCGGTACTGCTGATTGTCCCCGTTTGTGTGTTTTCCGCTCCCTTGCCAATATTAGCGCACAGGTAATCGACGACGTAAACGGTGTTACTTTGGCAGCCGCTTCCAGCCAAGAAAAAGATTTTGGCATGTATGGCGGTAACAAAGAAGCTGCGAAAAAGGTTGGTCTGCTGGTAGCAGAACGCGCCAAAGCAGCAGGCATCAACACTGTTGTGTTCGATCGTGGCGGTAACATTTATCACGGCCGTGTTCAAGAACTGGCCGACGGCGCCCGTGAGGGCGGCCTGGAATTCTAGGAAGGAGGAGAACAGTTATGGCTAAGATTATTGATGCATCTACTTTGGATTTGACCGAACGCGTTATTAAAATCAACCGCGTTTCCAAAACGGTCAAAGGCGGTCGTATTATGAAGTTCTCCGCCATCGTTGTTGTTGGTAACGGCAACGGTATCGTAGGTATCGGTACCGGTAAAGCCGGCGAAGTTCCCGACGCTATTCGCAAGGGGATTGAAGATGCCAAGAAAAACTTGATCGAAGTTTCTCTGCGCGGCACCACCATTCCTCACGAAATCATCGGTGCATACGATGCCGGCCGTGTACTTTTGAAACCCGCTGCTCCCGGTACCGGTGTTATCGCCGGCGGCGCAGTACGTGCCATCTTGGAAACTGTAGGTATCAAAGATATTCGTACCAAAGCACTTCGTTCCAACAACGCTTGCACCGTGGCTCGTGCTACCATGCAAGGTCTTGCCGCTTTGCGCGACGCTGAACAAGTAGCCGCCACCCGTGGTAAGAACGTAAAAGAAATTTTAGGTTAAGGAGGCAGCAAAGATGGCTAAAAAATCTGAGGCTGCAAGCCTTAAAATCACATTGAAAAAGAGCTTGATTGGCTCTAACAGCAAACAAATCGCCAACGCTGCAGCTTTGGGCTTGCACAAAACCGGCGACGTTTCTGTTCAGCCGGATTGCCCGCAGACAAAAGGCAAGATCGCTAAGATCAGCCACCTTGTCGAGGTAACCGAAGCGTAAAATAAGGAGGTGCAAGTATGAAACTGCATGAACTTTCTCCCTCTTACGGTGCCAATAAAGCTTCCAAACGTATTGGACGCGGACCGGCCTCCGGACAGGGTAAAACGGCAGGTAAAGGTCACAAAGGTCAAAAAGCTCGTTCCGGTGGCGGTGTCCGCATCGGTTTCGAAGGTGGCCAAATGCCTTTGCAACGTCGTATTCCCAAAAGAGGTTTCAACAACATTTTTGCAACCAAATATGCCATTGTTAATGTAGCAGATCTTGACAAATTCGAAAACGGCTCAGTCGTCGATGCCGAAGCTTTGAAAGCCGCCGGTCTTGTGAAAAAGACTTTCGACGGAATTAAGGTTTTGGGCCATGGCGAAATTAGCAAAAATCTGACCGTTAAGGCCGCTGCCTTCTCCGCGTCAGCCAAAGCTAAAATTGAGGCTGCCGGTGGAAAGGCTGAGGTGATGTAAGGTGCAACTGTTTGAAACCATTCGCAACGGCTGGAAATTGGCCGACTTGCGTAAAAAAATCTTTTTCACCGTATTCATCATCATTTTATACCGTATTGGTTCTCACATTCCCGCACCTTTTGTTGATGCTCATACCCTGAGCCAAACCATCGACTTTGGTACTGACACCTTGTTCAGTTACCTGTCCATTTTGACCGGTGGTGCTTTGGACTATGCTGCAATCTTTGCAATGGGTGTTACGCCCTACATCAACAGCTCCATTATTATGCAGTTGTTGACCGTAGCCATTCCCGCTTTGGAACGCATTTCCAAAGACGGCGAAGAAGGCCGCAAACGTATTGCCAAATACACTCGTTTTGCAACGGTGATTTTGGCTTTGATCCAAGGGGTAGCCTACTACTTCTATCTGCGTAGCGGTCGTTTCCTCAGTTACGGTGATGGTGCTCCTATGTTTGAACAGATCTTTAGTGCTGTGATCATTGTACTTTGCTTCACTGCCGGTTCTGCTTTAATCATGTGGATGGGTGAACAAATTGACGAAAAGGGTATTGGTAACGGTATCTCCATGATCTTGTTTGCTGGTATCATTTCTCGTGGACCTCAAGCTTTCCTTATGCTGTACGAATATGCCGTCAACCTCGGCAAATGGGGTTGGGTCATCTTGATTTGCGTGCTGTTCTTGGCAATCATTGCCTTCGTTGTGTTTATGACAGCGGCAGAACGCAGAATCCCCGTACAGTATGCCAAAAAAGTAGTAGGTCGGAAAATGTATGGCGGTCAAAATACCCATTTGCCCATTCAGGTCAACATGGCAGGCGTTTTGCCCATCATTTTCGCCAGCTCGATTCTTTCCATTCCCAGCACGATCGTTGCTTTCATTGGTGAAGACAGCCAAGGCTGGTTTGCAAAGAGCTTGAAAATGTTCTCTTATGAACAACCCATGTATATTGTGCTATATCTGTTGTTGATCGTATTCTTTGCTTACTTCTATGTAACCATTCAATACAATCCTGTAGAAATGGCCAATAACTTACGGCGCAATTCCGGTGTTATCCCCGGCATTCGTCCCGGCCGTCCCACCTCTGATTTTATCAGCAAGGTAATTTCCAAAATCACCTTGGTTGGTGCAATCTTCTTGGGTGTTATGGCAGTCCTGCCTGTTTTGGTTGGCTCCATCGGCGGTATGAATATCGGTTTGGGCGGTACTTCCATCCTGATTTTGGTTGGTGTGGCTCTGGATACCGTGAAGTCCATCGAATCGCAAATGATGATGCGCTACTACAAAGGTTTCTTGGATTAATTTCTTGATTGGAACCGGGTCTTTCGCAGGACAGCAAACGTCCTGCGAAAGACCCGTAAAAAAGGAGGAAATAAGGATGAATTTAATTTTATTCGGTCCTCCGGGTGCCGGTAAAGGCACTCAGGCAGAGATTTTGAGCAATCGCTTTTCAATTCCGACCATTTCCACCGGTAACATGATTCGCGAAGCAATCAAAAACGGTACCGAGCTTGGGAAAATGGCAAAATCGATCATCGACGGCGGCAATCTGTTGGCTGACGATATCGTGGTTGCCATGATCAAAGAACGCTTGGCTCAACCCGACTGCAAAAATGGCTTTATTTTGGATGGCTTTCCTCGCACGATTGCCCAAGCACAAGCTTTGGCAGACATGGGAGTGACCATCGATGCCGCTGTTGAGATCTCATTGGCAGATGAAGATATTGTTGCCCGCATGTCCGGTCGGCGTACCTGCCCCGGTTGCGGAAACTCTTATCATCTGAAACACAGAAGACCCGTGGTGGGAAATCTGTGTGATAAATGTGGTTCTGAGCTGGTGATTAGAGAAGACGACAAAGCCGAAACTGTGTTAGAACGGTTGCGGGTGTATCATGAACGAACCGCTCCCTTGTCCGAGTATTATGAAAAACAGGGGTTGCGTCGCGTGGTACAGGGGCAAGAGGAATTGGCCGATACTACCGCTTTGATGATGAAGGCGGTCGAGGATCTGGCATGATTGTTCTGAAAACATCTCACGAACTTTCTTTGATGAAGGCCGCCTGTCAGCTTTCCGCACAGGCGCTTCAGATAGCGGGAGAAGCAGTAAAACCCGGTGTTTCCACTTGGGAGATCGACAAGATCGCCCATGACTATATTGTCAAACACGGTGGACGCCCCAATTTTTTGGGGTATGCGGGGTATCCTGCTACCGCATGTATATCGGTGAATCACCAGGTGATTCATGGAATTCCCTCGAAAAAGGTGATCTTAAAAGAAGGCGATATCGTCAGCATTGACC
>JAFYMD010000226.1 GCA_017556785.1 Clostridia bacterium
AACCGATGTGATTTTACCGTCAACAGTGGTGATGTCGTAGTTGGATTCAGCGTCAATCGAAAATACTTCGGTCGCGGTGAAAGCCATGGTGATTCCGGAAGAGGGGATTTGCTTTATTACTTTAAAATACATGGAAATAATGGTCCCGGCTTCCCAGTAACCATCTAAAGAAGCGCAAGCAACGGTAATACCTTTGCCACCGTCCGGCAGGTCTTTTATTCCGTTAGATGCCATGACCAAGGCACCTGCCGCGTCAGATGCTTCGCCCGATTCCCAATACACCTCACGGTCACGGTCGTCCAAGATGGTGGTGTATTCCAAATATTCGGTAGGTACAGGCAGATAAATGGTAAAGGAACCGATATTCGACTGGGCAGAAATAGAAAGGGGGACGGAAATGATTTCCCCCACATCGCCTTGCACAGAACCCAAAGTAAAAGTAACTGCGTGGTTGGTTTGTGCGGATGCTACCGTGCACGGCAGAAAGAGGGAGGCGAGCATTGCAAAAATTAAGAGTATGGATAATAGCTTTTTCATGGTGTTTCCTCCTAATATATAATGGGATGATAGGATGATGTGAAACATCTCCTTAAAATTCAGTATACACCATTTGCTTTTGGGTTGCAATAGTTTTTTTGCACAAAAAACGCTCCTGCCGGAGCAAAAGCGTTTTGAAAAAATACTTTATGTTTCAACGTCGAATTTGTCGATTTTGCCAACCACTTTTTTCAGAATATCCAAAGCATCGGCGGCATCCGCTTTACCGCTACCGTCCACGTCGGAGGCCTTGGTTTGCCCCTCGGTCAAGGTAACTTTCCCAACCACCGATTTCAGCACTTCCAAAGCGTCGGCGGCAGATACGACTCCATTTCCGTCCACGTCACCGTAAAGAACAGTGGGTTGGTTTTGCAACGCTTCTTCCACTTGCTCTAATTTGGCAAGATTGGTGACCAAGGCTTGTTGCAGGGCGGTAAGACCCTCATAAGCCGAGCGTGCGCTTGCGGCTGCGGTAGCATCCGTGGCGTTTAACGCAGCAATCATGGCAATGACTTGCTCGGCGGCTTCCACGTCGGGGTCAACTACTGTGGCGGGTTGCTCATAGGGCAGTTGCCGCGAGGTGGATTTGCCGGTGGAATATTGCAGGTTATCCAACAAGAAATACCGCGGTCCGTTTTGCGCGTAGTTCATCCAGGTTAAGCGGATTTGCTTAATGGCTTTCCAATCGGCGGTGCTGTTCACAGCGGCAATGGATTTTGGGTTAATGACAACTGAATGCCAGCCTGCGGCGGCGTTATTAAGCACCACCATGTGGTTGAATCCGTCTTGCCCTGCAGTGGCAAAGTTCACCTGAAATCCTTGGGAACCGCTTAGCGCTTCGCTGATGTATAAATCAAAGGTGATGGATTGGGCTTTGGACAAATCCACACCGTCTCCGAATTGCAAAAATGCCATACCGCCCACGCTGTTGGTTTGACCGGTGGCTAAGGGATAATCCATTTTCAGCGAGGTGGTGCCTTGGGTGTGATTGGAGTCCAAAGAAAGGGTGGTGTTAAAGGCGGCAGAGGTGCCTGCAAGGGTTTCGCCGTCGTATAACGCGGTGGGCAGGGTTTCTTCTACCGTAACGGGGACAACGGTGCTCCAACCGGTCACCTTGGCAATGGTATCGGCCAAATATTTGCTGTTATATACGTGAGAAGCAGGACCGGGATGTCCCCCGCCGCCAACGCCGTCGGTAATGCTACCCATGTGGGTGAGTGCATGATAATACACCTTGCTGTCCCCTTGGTCGTTGGCTTCTTTTATGATTTGACGAAGTAGGTTACTGCGAGAATCGGTCATCATACCATAAGCCCAAATAATGTGAGCATTGGGATTGTTTTGCCGTACCAGTGACAGCATTTCACGGGCTTTGGTTTCGTAATCGGCGGCATCACCGTTGGCGGTGTCGTTGGTGCCAAGCGCCAAAATGACTACGTCCGAAGGATTTGCGGCAAAGTCCCATGCAGGGGAAGAGGAGCCACCACCCGAAAGATAATCGGTGTAGCCGTATACTTGCCCCATCAACAGACTTTTGTTGCCTGCGCTGTCGCAACTAAAGCCGATACCGCTACGGGCAATTACCGAGCAGTCTGCCCCAAAATAGGAGGCGGCCAAGGTGGCGTAAGTGGCGGTGCCGTCTTCTTCTTTGGATTGATATCCCCCTGCGGCGGTGGCGGCAGTTACCATATTGCCGAAGCCACAGGTGATGGAGTCGCCGACTACCTCGATTTTGCGAGTGGCATTTTGGGGAGGAGTGCCCATCATGCCGGTTACCAGCAGTTTGCTTGCGGTGGCAGTACCGCCCCAAACGTTTTCCGAACGCTTAACAACCCGCACAGTGTGTTTGGTGTTGGGTAGGTTTTCTGCCAATACCACCGTTTGACTGGAACGGTTTTGCAGTTCAATGGTAACAGGGGCTTGATCGTCCACGTATACCTTTAAAAAGGTGCCGGCAGAAACCGAATTGTTGGCACCAAACACTCCGCTTACGGCGGTGCCCACAAAGGTGAACTGAAAACCGGAATTGGTCCAGTTAAAATGCAGGGTGCGATTGGTGTAATAGGTGCGACCAAAGGTGGTAACCGTTTGGTCGGACAAATATACTTCGGTAGTGGCATTTGCGGTTTCAGCAAAAGCTGTAACGCTCATCACCGAAAACAGTTGCAAGAGCACTAAGGTAAAAAGCAAGATTTTTTTCAACATAACAACCATCCTTTGTATTTATTCTTCTACAGGGAATTTTTCGATTTTGCCAACCACTTTTTTCAGAATATCCAAAGCATCGGCGGCATCCGCTTTACCGCTACCGTCTACGTCGGAGGCCTTGGTTTGCCCCTCGGTCAAGGTAACTTTCCCAACCACCGATTTCAGCACTTCCAGCGCATCGGCGGCGGTGACTTTGGTGTCACCATCCACGTCGCCGTAGACAAAGTCAGGTTCGCCTGCCCGTTTCCAACCGGTCAGTTGCTTTATCAGATCGCCAAGAGCAATGCTGTCGGCTTGTTGGGTCGCCATAGAAGGATGACCGGCATCCCCCGGATTTTTGGTGTCCATCATCCCCAATTTGTGGTAAACAACCTTGTCATCACCAAACTCGTTGCATACCTGCATGAGTACGTCGGCACGAGAAGCGGTCATGATTTCGTAAGCCCAAATAATATAAGCATCGGGATTCTTTTCACGCACCAACGACAGCATGGCGGTAGCCTTTTGTTTGTAATCGTCTCCATCGGGATTGGCGGTATCGTTGGTACCCAAAGCAATAATTACCACGTCGGCAGGATTAGCGGCAAAATCCCATGGAACGTCGGTGCCTAAATTAAAGTAGTCGGTATAGGCGTAAACATCTAACATGGTGTTGGTTTTGCCGCCACCGTTGTTGCACCCAAAGCCGATTCCGCTTTTGGAAATGATTTGCATTTCCGCACCAAAGGGCTCAATCGCCATGGTGGCAAAGGTGGTCAGACCGTCTTGACGGGAAGACTGGTAACTGTTGATTGGTTTGTTGGCGGTCAGGTTGCCGTAACCGCAGGTAATGGAATCCCCAATGACCTCTACTCTTCGGTTGGGGCGGGCAGGGGGCTCGCCTATAGTGCCGGTGACGTTTAAATTGTGCACAGTCACCATACCGCCCCAACCGTTTTCGGTGCGTTTTAAAACCTTAACGGTATGGGTTGTATTTTCCAATCCGCCTACCAAACGAGCGGTATAAGAGCGATTGGAAATGGCCAAATCTTTTACTGCCACACCATCTACATAAATCCGCAAAAAGGCTTGTCCTGCGGTGGCGGAGGAGGTAATGTCCATGGTAACCGCCGTGCCGGTAAAGGTGAAGGAAAAACCACTTGCGGTCCAGTTCATGTGCAAGCCATCATCGGTATAATAAGCGCGACCGTGGGTGGTAACTGTTTGGTCAGATAAAAGCACTTTTGTTGCTTCTTCTGCGTAAATGGGCATTTGCATTGCCGTTAACATGATTATCGCCACCAATAAAAACAAAATGATTTTGCGAAGCATTGGGAATCGTCCTTTCGGTTTTCGTGTGGGTATTATAGCATCGTCTTGCGGAGACGTCAATGGGTATTAAAACGGACAAGGAGGATTGCCCCAATCGTAAAACACCTCTTGACCGTCGATTAAGAACCGCTCCGGCGTTTGCTTGTCCATCCAATCCAAAAAGATCGGCTCTTTTGGTTGCATGGAAGAAATGCGGAAAATTTCAATCAGCTTGTCAATATCTTTCGGAGACACAATATCGGGTTCCGCCGAAACGAACAAGGCAGAGTTGCATCGGGCAATCAAGTCGGCAAACAGCAGGTTTTTGTCGGTGGGTACTTCGCTTGTAAAAGCGGCACAGTCAGCATCGGTGGCAAAAAAGGTGCCGTTTTGCGCTAAACGATATACCAATGCATTGATTCCATTGCGTTTAGTCAGCCACCAATGGTGCCCGCTGGTATCACATCCGCTACGGGTGAGGGGGTGAATCCCTGCCACCAAATGATTGTAAGTGTTGCAACTAAGCACCAAACTGCCTGCGGCGGCATCCTCGATTAAGCGGTACAGATCTTTTAAAATTTGTGCGTTGGTTTTGGTACGGTCGGACAAATGCCAATCTCCGTTGGTGAGATTATGCTTTAAAAAATTGTCGCCCATAAAATCGCAGGCGGTGAAATCGTATTTGATTAAACCGTAGCCGCTTGTTGCCATGCCGTTGATCAAATCGTGGATATATTCCTTGGCGCCATTGGTGGTTGGGTCGAGAATTTTAGAAAAACCATCTTTGCTGAATTGTTGGTTTTGGGAAAAACAATCCTCGGTGATTTGAGGGCAGAGTTTGGGATTGATCAGTAACGGACGAACCCAAATGCCGGGGGTACAGCCCCGCTCGTGGATTTCGCCGGCTACCACCTTCATATTGCCAAAATCATCATTGGGTGGATAAGGTCCTCCATTAAATGCGGCGGTGCGGTTACCGGTGTATCCGTCATCTATGACCATGTATGGGGCAGGGGCGCCTTCCACTCTGCCGGAAGCAAGCAAACTGCACAGTTCGGCATCTTTCAGTACCGAAGCATGGGTGATAGCACCATAGGTATAATACCATGTGTTGAATCCGTAGATGGGGAAATCAGCCAAATTGGGTTTGTCGCACATCATACGGCAAAAGCGTTTTGTGTGCTGTTGGGCAGACTCGTTATTCTCGCTTTGGGCAGACACCACCGTGCAGCAAACAAGAGGTTCGGTTAGATGAATACCACCGCTCCCATTACGCACGTCGCAGGTGAGGGTGATTGTATTGGGTTCAATTCGCCAACGGGCAAAACAGTTGCATCCGGTTTTCACACCAAATGAGATTGCTTCATCCGCTTTGGCTAAGGTGAAATACCAATACCCCATGTGAACGGGTTCAAGATTGATCCAACCCAAATCTCCATCGGCAACTCCCCATCGGTCGGAAAGAATTTTATGGTAACAGGAACTGTCAAAATCCCAAGTAAGACGAACATAAGAAATCGGCTCATTGCAAGGGAGTAGGACTACTTGCAATCCATCGGCGGAGGAACGTAACTCTACCAACTCGGCAGAAGGAGTTGTGATTTTGGGCGTGTTGGTTGTAACGAACATAAGATCCCTGCTTTGTTTTGTTTTTAGGCTATTATATCACAATTAAAAAATAAGGTCAAATAAAAAAGCAGATGAGGATTCCTCATCTGCTCGTTCTGTTGCGCTAACTCAATCAAACGCAGGATTAAAGGCATAGAAGTTTTTGCTGTTCAAACGGTCTTGGGTTAAGCGTAATGCTTCACCGTTCTTACCAAATCAAAAAGATGCCCAAAAACCCTTGATACATAAGGGTTTTTGAGCATTTTACATTTTCACCGATTTTTGTGATTTTTGCCTTTTTTTAATGCAAAAACCTTTGATGTAGATACTATAGCACAAAAGGACGAAAAAAGCAATAGTTCCTTCCGACCAACCAAACACATAGGAAAGATGTTGAATAAAGTTACAAATATATTCTTTAATTCTTTTCTGTTTTATGGTATAATCAGTTCGATAAATAAGAATTTGGAGGAACGATGCTATGAAAAAGGCATTTCATATAATTTGTTGTGCGGCAGGCAGTGGAATGATTGGGTTCTTTGCCAATCAGTTGAATACAGTAGTTGGATGTGTGTTTTTCACCCTTGGTGTTGCCTTGCTTGTTGGTTCAATCATTCTGGTGTCCAAACAG
>JAFYMD010000227.1 GCA_017556785.1 Clostridia bacterium
TATCATCAATCGTGGCGGCGGTAACCTCATGATCAAAGTTTACGGCGCTGACGAAAACGACAACCTGTCTATGGACGACGTAGAAATCCAAGTAGACGGCCGTCATTACACCGTTCCTGCCGGTAGCGTAATTCGCTTGACTCCCGGTATGAGCATGACCAACACCAAGAAACTGTATCACTCTTTCTGGGGTGAAGAAGGCTGCGGCACCGTTTTGGTTGGCGAAGTAAGCCAATGCAACGACGACTCCAAAGACAATCGTTTCTTTGAACCTGTTGACCGCACTCCTTATGTTGGCGCAATCGCCGATGCTGATACCACCGACGCTGTTCGTTTCTATCCTTCCGTGGGTCGTTTCCCCGAAATCGAAGAAGACGAAGCTCCCTTGTATCTGCTGTGCAACGAATATCCCGCCGCAAAATAATGATTTTATAAAAACCAAGCCACTCTGTGATACAGGGTGGCTTTTTTGTCGAAAAATAACTGTCACACATGCAAGATCTACACATAAAGTAGCAGTGTAGGAGGCGGGTCGGCATGATGAAAAAACGAGGCTTTGGCGGAAAATGTTCTGCGGCATTTGGATTGGGAATGATGGTTGCATTCATTTGTCCCGCTGAGTGGTTGGTGGCAATTTTGTCATTTATCCTTATTGTCATAGGTATTTTTTGTTTGCGATAGGAGGCAACAATTATGAAAATCGTTGTGGTAAAAAGTCCTAAATTCTTAAAAGGTGTGCTTAAATTGATTTTTGGTATAAAAAAAGAAGATTAAACAATAAACATAAAAGGAACGGAGGCGCCCAAATGGGGTGACCGAAGTTCCTTTTTTTGTTTGACTTTCCCATAATTTCATGCTAAACTGTACTATAAGGGGGGCGATACCATGGGCATGGGGGAACTGGTCATTTTATCCATTGGTTTGGCAATGGACGCCTTTGCCGTTTCCATATGCAAAGGACTGGCAGTCGGCAAAGTTAAGATGAAACATATGTTGCTGGCGGGTTTTTGGTTTGGCGGGTTCCAAGCAGGAATGCCCTTCCTTGGGTATTTGTTGGGGAGTTCCTTTGCTTCGTATATTACTCCATTTGACCATTGGTTGGCATTTGTACTGCTTGGCTTTTTAGGAGTGAAAATGTTCAAAGACGCGCTTTCCAACGAAGAACATACCGCCGATTGCAGTTTTGGTGCCAAAACCATGTTGCTTATGGCTGTTGCAACCAGTATCGATGCTTTGGTAGTGGGAATCCCGTTTGCTTCTCCTGCCATGGCAAATGTCAATATTGGCTTTGTTGTTGGTACGATTGGCATAATCACCTTTTTGTTTTCGGCAATCGGTGTGGAGATTGGCAGCGTGTTTGGGGCTCGGTATAAGCAAAAATCGCAACTGTTAGGTGGCGCAATTTTGATCGTTATGGGTGCAAAAATTTTGTTGGAGCATTTGGACCTGCTTCCTTTTTAATACAAAACAAACTGACCTTGGAGCATACGTTCCAAGGTCAGTTTTTATTATCGTATGTTTCGTACGTGATGAACGTCAGTCGTTTCGATTCGTTGCTCGCCATCAATCAAAGTGTCAAATCCGTTGGCGGAAATATCTTGCAGATCCAAGCGTTTGATTGCGCCTTGCTCTTTTACAGCAACTAAATGGCCGTTGGGATGCTCGGCATTTTTGCGAATAACCGTTACATTCTTCAGCGCCAAGCGTTCCACAGGCAAATAAATTTGCACGTATTCTGCATCGTTGGCGGCATCATTTTCCTCCATAACGGTCAAACCGTCGATGACAATGTTTTCCATTTTTGGTAAATGGTCTTCGGGAAATTGGAATCCCAAATCGTAAAAGGGTCGACCGATCTCAAACAATGTGCGGTTGTCGGTGGGTTGATGATGCCGAATGTTTTTCATGATCAGCGACTCAATGTTGCCACCAATACCAAACAGCATGGGAGCACGATAATCGTAGTTGGGTTTGGTTTGACGCAAATCCACGTTTTCAATGAAAATATTTTTAAAGTCACCATAGGTTTCACCGGGGAACCAGTTGTTGATGTAAAACCCAAAACTGCGATAGGTGCCGCTTACGTTGCGTACGGTTACACGGTCTAATGTGCCCGTTCCGCGAGAGAGCATGCGAATGGATTGGTCGGCATCTTCCAAAAATACACCGTCTACCAATACGTCGGTAATGGAGGAATGGCAGTCAATTTCGTCAGGCCCCAAATTCATAAAATCGTCGCCTACGTGCCCGCCGGTGTTTTTCACCGTCAAGAATTGACCCGGTCCCCAAAAATGGAATCCGTCTTGGTTTTGTCCATGCATCCGATTGGGCAGATCCAACCATACGTTTTCTATATTTACGTTGCGAAAACCGCCAATAGTGGTGGAAAAGGTACGAAAATCGCGTAAAGTAAGGTCGCAAATATTTAAATATTCAATCCCGTAAAATTCCAATCCAAATATCCAATGTCGGTTACCGGACAAAAGCACCTTTTTGGCTTCATCGGGATATGGCGTTTCGTCTGCCGAGGTGTCGTGTATTTGATTCAGACAGTTTTGATTATAGGTACCGCCTTTTAACACTACGTTTCGGGTCTTGATTTCATATAAATCCCAATCATAGTTGGTGATCATGGCTCTGTCGGAATGATCCTTTTGATAAAAACCGCAGTCGCGGGTCAAGCATTCAATGGTGGTGTTGGAATGTACCCGCAAGCCGGAAATCAAGGCGGCCCCGTCCATAATCAAATGTACACCGCCACAGGTTTTCGCTTCATCCAAAGCGGCTTGTAAGGCGGCAGTATCGTCGGTACCGCCACCGGTGTATACGTTACTGTCCAGTTTGGCAATTTCGCTTGCTAAAATACGTTTGATTTTCATGGAAAAATTCCCCCTTGCATTCGGTGACTTCATTATACAAAATTCAATTGTGTTTTGCAAGGTATATTTCTCTGATTGGCGCCATATAGTGTATCAAGAAATGATAAAAGGAGAGGGAATCATGGATTTGACCATCGAAAAACAACCCATTGGCATGAAACAAGAATTCAAAACCGAATTACAAGAATATGCAATCGACAACGAATCTGTTTTGCCGGATTATAGTGCCGATATGTCACGTATTTTAAAATGCCAATGCCGACCTCAAATCAAAACCAAACAAATTCTGTCTGACAAACTGCAGATTGAAGGGACAATTTACGTGTGGGTGTTGTATGTGGATGAAAAAGGCGAAATCGGTGTTTACACCCAAACGCTTCCTTTGTATCATGAACTGTCCATACCCGAAAAAACCAAATTCGCCGACGTTTATGCCAAAACCGACTATTGTAATTGCCATATGATTAGCCCCCGAAAAATGGAATTTCATGGCGCAGTAAGTTTAAAAATCGTCTTGTCAAGGTGGCAAGAGGTGTCGGTGGTTTGTTCGGTTTCAGGCGAAGGAGCACAAACCCTTGACGGAGAAGAACCGTTCACGTCTCTTTTGACCATTCACGAACAAACCCTTTCGGTAAACGATGAAATACAAATTACAAGTGGTGGTATTCGTAACATATTACGAAGCGAAGCAACCGTTCTGCATGCGGAATACAAAGGGGTAGGGGGTAAGGCGATCATAAAAGCGGATTTGCAAATTACCGCCTTGTACCAAAACACCGATGGTAAAATCGAAACCTTGCGAGAACAACTTCCCATCACTCAAATGATCGACCTAAATCATGCCGATGACCTAACCGATTGTTTTGCGTCTTTTCGCGTAATCTCCTTGGAATTGCGTCCCCGCACCGGTCTGGACGGAGAATGCAAAACCGTTATGGTGGCGGCAGAAGTGGGTGTGTATGTCAAAGCAGAGAAAACCTTTTCCACGCCTGTTGTATTGGATGCGTATTCCCTATACCATGGGGTGGAATTGCGCCGCTTAGAGGAACCAATCAGTCGACTGGTACAAACCATTGACCAAACGACCATGTGCAAAGGAACCTGCGAGTTGGGGCGTGACGTGCAACGGATTGTTGACCTTTGGTGCGAACCGCTGACTCATCGCACCGAATGGGACGGCACACAACTGACAGTCAATGGGCAGTTACAAGTAATGATCGTAGCGAACGACGTGGAAGGTGCTTACTTTTACGGAGAAAAAACCATGGAATATACCTTTAGTCAACCGATAAGCGGGGTAAAAGGAAACGTGGTGGCAGAACCACTTGTCAGCATTTGTAACAGTTCCTTTGTGCTGGTGGATTCCTCCACCGCCGAGGTGCGTGTAGAGTTGCAGGTTTCGGCGCAGGCCTACGATCTTACTACGCCGTACGTGTTGTGTGACTTGGTACCGGATCCTTCGGCCGAAGTACCAAAACCCTTGGCGCCGTTGGTACTGTATTTCGCTACCCAAGGGGAACGATTGTTCGATATTGCCAAACGATACAACACCACCTGTACGGCAATTGCTGCCGCAAATGATATGAAAGAACAGGTGTTGACCGAGGCAAAGGCATTGTTAATTCCTGCTGTATAAAAAACAAGGACGAAACCACATGGTTTCGTCCTTGTATTATTATTTCATTGGCTTCACACCGTTGTTTTGGTAGGTGTAAAAGGTGTAAGCAATTCCGTTTTCTTCCATGGTCTCACCGGTATCACATACCTGCCAGTTGGGTTCTTCATCCAGATTTTTAATGAATACGTCGGCGTTTCCTATGGCATCTACTTTGGTAATGTAAGCATATTCGCAGTACGAATACAACAAATTATAAATGGTGGCACCACCCATAACAAACACGTCGTCGGTGTTTTCCTTGGTACTCAACAGTTGAAACAGTTCATCGGTACTGTGACATACCGTTACACCTTCGGGCGCCACAAAGTTTTGATCCAGAGTCATAACAATATTTTCACGGTTTTTTAGGGGCTTGCCGCCGGGCAAAGAGGCCAGCGTACGATCCCCCATGATCACGGTTTTTCCGGAGGTGGTCGTACGGAAAAATGCCATATCGCCTTTTAAGGAAAATAACAAGTCGTTTTGTTTTCCGATTCCCCATTGTTGGTCAACAGCAACAATATAATTCATAGTATAAACTCCTTTATATGTGGAAATATTGCTCAGTGGGCAAGGTGGCAAGCACACGGCTGATGGTTTGTGCGTCGGCCAATCCTTTTGAAAAAGCGGTAGCACCACCGCAAGCGGTACCCAAACGCAAAGCGTAGGAAAAATCACGATTCAAGGAAATGCCGGTCAAAAATCCTGCAATCATGGAATCTCCGGCACCTACGGTATTGACAGGGGCTCCGCCTGCCGCCGGCATGATATGCACAATCCCGTTTTCGTCTAACAGCAAAGAACCGTCTCCCCCCAGCGAAATCAGCACGTTGCGAGCCCCTTCCTGTTGCAGTCGCTGTGCCGCACGAGCGATTTGGGGAATGTTGGAAGCATCAATCACAATCCCCAACAATTCGCCAACTTCTTGTCGGTTGGGTTTGACCAAAAAAGGACGATTTGCCAATACCTGCCGTAAATTTTCTCCGGCGGCATCTACCACCACCCGTGTTCCTTTTTGCGTAGCAATTGCCATCATTTGACTGTAACAAGCAGGGGTAAGACCGGACGGA
>JAFYMD010000228.1 GCA_017556785.1 Clostridia bacterium
GCAGAGCATTGGGAGGCGGTTTGGTTACAAACCGATTGGACGGCAGAGGGGGCGGCTTGCATTTGGGGCTCTTGCCCGTTTAGCATTTGATTAATGGTGTTCAAATGGGTTCGCTCGGCTTGCGCCAGCTCGGTGAACAGATTTTTCAGGCAACTGTCACAGGCTTCTCCCGCATACTTGGTGTATTTGTCAATACACAGCTGCTCTTGGGTTTTGAATTCGTTTAAAAATGTGGTTTCTTTTTGGGTCAACGTCATGAAATATCATCCTTTCTGTTTGGGTACTTTCATTGTGCCCGTTTTCGGTCGGTTTATGCATAAATTAGGAAAAATTATTGTGAGATTCTTACATTGACAGTAGAAACAAAATGTGATAGAATAAACTGACATTATTATGGGGGTGTGTACCATGAATGAGTTTTCCGAAGTTTTTGAGGGAGTAAATATGCCCTACAGCTTGGAAAATGAACAATCGGTTTTGGGAGCAGTTTTGCTGGATCCGTCTTGCATGAATGACGACGTGGTGTCGTCTTTGCGACCGGAACAGTTTTATTTGCCGCAACATCGTGTGATATTCGACGCTATGACTACCATGGTCGCGCTAAACAAGCCCCTGGATTTTGTCACGATTTTGGAGCAACTACGCAACAGCGGCGACTATGAGCAAGCGGGCGGAAAAGAATATTTGACCCAATTGGCACAACTGGTGCCCTCCATTAAAAACGTGGGGGCGTATGCCGAAGCGGTTATCGAAAAATATTATATTCGTTCGCTGATCGAAGCTGGCCGTGAAACGGTAGAACATGCCAAAGATGCTACCGTACCTGCCGCGTTGCAGATCGACGCCGCCGAGCAACGGATCTATGCCATTCGCCAAGGGAAAGAAACCACCGGCTTGGTGAAATTAAAAGACGTATTGATTAACGAGACCATTGAACGGTTAAGCCAAATGGACGATCCCGAGGTGCGAAAAGACATGCAAGGGATCTCTACCGGTTTGTCTACGGTGGATCGTATTATCGGTGGCTTTCATCGCTCGGACTTGGTCATCATTGGTGCCCGTCCCGGTATGGGGAAAACCAGTTTGATTGTTAACATGGCACGGCACATGGCGGTGACCGCCCGAAAAAAGGTTGCTTTTTTCAACTTGGAAATGTCCCGCGACCAATTGGCACAACGGTTGCTTTCGTTTGATGCGGCAATCGACATTTCTCGCCTGCGACAAGGCGGCTTGACCGTGGAGGAATGGGGGCGGATCAATACCGCTACCACCATGTTGTACGAAGGGGAGTTGTATATTGACGAAACCTCTGCCATTACGGTACAACAAATTAAATCCAAACTTCGTCGCAACAAGCCCGACATTGTATTTATAGACTATCTGCAATTGTTGCAACCCACCGGTCGGGGCAAAAGCCGTGTAGAAGAAGTGTCGGCTATGACCCGTGACCTGAAAATCATGGCAAAGGAATTGAATATTCCTGTCATTGTTTGCTCCCAGCTTTCTCGTGCGGGGCAAGATCGCAGTAACAAATCCCATATGCCGCAGCTGTCTGACCTGCGTGAATCGGGTTCGATCGAGCAGGACGCCGACATTGTTTTGCTGTTGCACCGTCCTCATTACTATGCCAACACTTCCGACGAGCCCATGGAAGGGGTAGACCCCAACGAAGCCATGTGCATTGTGGCAAAAAACCGTCACGGTCCTACCGAAAAAGCCAAGTTGCGTTGGGACGGTCGGTATGCGAAATTCGTCGCCCAAGAAGACGATATGGAATATTAATTCATTTAGAGTTCATCATGATGGAGAATAATCTATTGCATACGGTCAAGCAAACCGTGGCAAAGTACAATATGATTGCCCCAAACGAAACGATCGTGGTTGGTGTTTCGGGCGGTGCTGATTCTATGGCATTGCTTCACCTGTTGTTGCAATTGCAAAAAGAGTGGCATCTTACCCTGATCGTTGCCCACGTGAATCATTGCCTGCGAGGAGAAGAATCCGATCGGGATCAACGCTTGGTAGAAGACGTTTGCCGTCGGTGGGGTGTGCCTTGTCGTGTGAAAAAGGACGACATTTTGTCCATGAGCCGTGCGGCGGGACGAGGAGTGGAAGAATTCGCCAGAGGATTTCGCTATGCCTTTTTTCAACAAACGGCACCGCACCCGATCGAGGGAAAGATTGCCACAGCCCATACCGCCGACGACAATGCCGAAACCGTGCTTTTGAATATGGTGCGGGGCACCGGCGTGACAGGACTGGGAGGGATTCTTCCCGCCGGCAGAGTGATTCGACCGTTGATCGAATGCTCCCGCGAAATGATCGAGCAATATTGCGAGCGGCATCAGATTCCATACGTGACCGATTCTACCAATTTGCAAGACGATTACCGACGAAATCGTATTCGCCATCACGTAATTCCTTGTTTGAAACAACAAAACCCCTCGTTTTTAAAAGCGGTGACCCGCATGTGTGATGCCAATCGGCGGGACAGCGATTTTTTGCTTGGCTTGGGGAAAGAGTTGTTGGAACAAAGCCGCCGAGAACAGGGGCTGGACGTTGTTGTTTTGCGAAAGGCTCACGACGTTCCCTTGACCTATGCGATCAAGTATTGGCTTCGCTCGGTCGGGTTAGAGGAATCGGCTTATCATATTGAAAAAATCAAAGCATTGATTCATAAAGGCTATGGCAAATGTTCGTTGGGGGGACCCCGTGAGGCGCAAGTTTCGGGGGGGCTTTTGCAGTCGGTGATTGCTACGGAAAAAACCATGGATTTCAGTTTTGCCATTGCTAAAAAAAGCGGGGTTTATGCTCTGCTCGAAAAATCTGCGACTGTAACGGTGGAGCAAGCTCAAAATATTCACAATTCTGTAACATATAACCAATTGGATTGTGATACAATAGGAACACAGCTTGTGTTTCGCAACCGTCGAGCGGGCGACAGCATTACTTTGCCGGGTCGTCCTCGCAAATCGCTGAAAAAATTGTTGAATGAAAGGAAAATCCCTGCGTGGGAACGGTCTCGCCTGTTGATTTTGGCCGATGAGAACGGTGTTTTATGGGTAGAGGGAATCGGAGCCGCTCTTCGTGCCGCGCCTACCGCCCAAACACGCACGATTTTCCATATCAGTATCAATAACACCTTAATGGAGTGATAGAATGAATAAAAATTTGAGAAACACCCTGTTGTTGATCGGGATTCCGTTGCTGGTCATTGTAATTGCCATTGCCGCCATGGGACAGGTCAACGATGCCGAAAAACCCAAGTATTCCGAAGTGGTCTCCAAGTTTTACGACGGAAAGATCGAGAGTTTTGAACTCAACATGACTTCGGGAGAATTGCAGTACGTGGAAAAGGGCTCCGACCAAACCGTGACCTACGAAGTGGCGGACGTGAGCGTTTTTTACAACGACATTAAAGAGATTTTGCTGGAGCAATACACCAGTACCGAAGAAAATGCCGAAACCATTTCCTACAATTACACGGTGAGCAAGACCTCGTGGATCGTCAGCTTTTTGCCCACCTTGTTGTTGATTGCGGTAATCGGGTTCTTCTGGTTCTTTATGATGCGTAAAATGTCTGCCGGCATGGGCAACGACAAGGCCATGGGCTTTGGTAAAGCTCGCTACAAAAAGTCCGACGGCAAAAAGAAGACCACCTTTGCCGACGTGGCAGGGGCAGACGAAGAAAAAGAGGAATTGGCGGAAATCGTAGAATTTCTCAAAAACCCCTCTCGCTTTAATGACATGGGTGCTCGCATTCCCAAGGGCGTTTTGCTGGTGGGCCCTCCGGGTACCGGTAAGACCTTGCTTGCTCGTGCCGTAGCAGGAGAAGCCGGTGTACCCTTCTACTCCATTTCCGGTTCGGATTTTGTGGAAATGTTTGTCGGTGTGGGTGCTTCCCGTGTACGGGACCTGTTTGGCGAAGCCAAAAAGAATTCGCCTGCCATTGTGTTTATTGATGAAATCGACGCTGTCGGTCGCCAACGTGGTACCGGTCTTGGCGGCGGACACGACGAGCGGGAACAAACCCTAAACCAATTGTTGGTGGAAATGGACGGTTTCGGCCCCAA
>JAFYMD010000229.1 GCA_017556785.1 Clostridia bacterium
AAATTTGCCCCGACTTTTTAAAACTGTTGCAAAAGCCCGAAACCATCATAGGAGTAACCGGCACCAACGGCAAAACCACGGTGGCCAATTTGGTAACCGACATTTTGACCGACCAAGGACACAAGGTACTGTCCAACCGCATGGGCGGCAATATTTTGGGCGGTGTTACCACCGTGTTGTTGCGCGGTGTAGGAGTGTTTGGCAAATGTAAGTACCCCATGGCGGTGCTGGAATTGGACGAACGTTCTTCTCGATTGGTATTTCCCCACGTGCGGCCTCACTACCTGCTGTGCACCAATCTATTTCGGGATTCTTACAAACGCAACGCCCATTCGGAATACATTCAATCCATTTTACGCAACGGCATTCCCGAAGCTTCTCACCTGATTTTAAATGCCGACGACTTGATTTCCTGCGGGATTCAAAACGGGCAAGACTGCACCTACTTTGGGGTAGCGCCCTTGACCAATGAATCCACCACCCCCAACAACATTATCAAAGACCTGTCGGCCTGTCCTGTTTGCGGGCATCCCCTCACCTTTGATTTTTGTCGCTATAACCACGTTGGGCAGGTGCATTGCGAGGCGTGCTCCTTTGCTTCCCCCACCCCGCAGGTACAAACCGTGGCAATTGACCAAGAGCAAGGCACGCTGACCCTGTTGCTCGGCGGCGAGCAACACACCTTGCCGCTTCCCGGCGACAACATTACCGACATTTACAACACCACCGCCGCTGTTGCTTTGTTGACCCAATTGGGAATCGGAATCGACAAAATTGCCGATTCTCTGACCCGATGCGGCATTGTAAAAAGTCGCTTTGACTGTGTCAATGTGGGGGACAAGCAGGTGATCATGAACCTGGCCAAGGGACAAAATCCCATCGCTTGCTCCCGTGTGTTTGATTACATTCGCAAGACCCCCGGCAAAAAAGCCGTGCTGGTTTTGGTAGACGACGTGGGAGATGCCGCCGAGACCTCGGAAAACACCGCCTGGATCTACGAGGCGGATTTTGAATTTTTAAATCACGAGGACATTACCCAAATCGTAGTGGGCGGGGTCCGTTGCCAAGACTACAAGGTACGCTTGCTGTTGGCAGGGGTAGATGCCGAAAAGATCGCCACCCATCCCCAAGAGATTCCCTCGGCCGATTTGGTGGATTTTGCCACCGCCGACAAAATTTTTATTCTTTATGACGTCTATACCATTCATTTGGCAAAGGGCGCCAAGCAACGCTTGCTTGATCGTATGAAAGGAGGCAACCCCCAATGACGATTGAAATTTTATACCCCGAGCTGGGCAATTTGTTTGGGGACAGCGGAAACCCCCGCTTTTTAAAAGCCTGCCTGCCCGAAGCCACTTTTGTGGAAACCCACCTGACCGACACCCCTGCGTTTGTGGATCAACGGGTTGATTTGATCTACATGGGTCCCATGAGTGAGTCGGCGCAAATCAAGGTAATCGAAGCATTGACTCCTTACAAGCAACGGTTGACCGATTGGATCGAGCAAGACCTGCCCATGCTGTTTATCGGCAACGCTTGCGAGGTACTGTGCGAAGGGATAGAAACCCCCAACGGCACGGTCAAAGGACTTGGTATTTTGCCCTATACCGCCAAGCAAGAAATGATCAAGCGGTACAACGGCTTGACCATGGGCGAGTTCGATGGCATGACTTTGTTGGGATTTCGCAGTCAGTTTACCTTTGGCTACAGCGACAACAAACAAAACGGCTTTTTACGGGTCACCCGCGGGTTTGGTTTAAACCCCACCGCCGAATACGAAGGATTTCGCTTGCACAACCTGATCGCCACCTATTTGCTGGGGCCGATTTTGGTGATCAATCCCGCCTTTACCCATTGGTTGCTTGGGGTAATGGGTTGTGATCGCCCGCTTCCCTTTGAAGAAGAGTTGCAAAAAGCCTATGAGATTCGGTTAAAAGAATTTAACGACCCAAAAGTGAAATTTTAAGACACAATCCCCTCGGTTGCCGGACAACCGAGGGGATTGTTGTTTGTTATTGCATTAACTATATACAGGCGGGGTATAATCCTTAACAGGCGCTTTTGTAATTACGGTTTTATCGCTATTTAACGTAACGCCCCATTCGGTCACTACCGCAGGTGTGCCGGAAAAACGGCTTGGTTCTTCGTATTGTATCGCATCCACCGAAACATCTACCGTTAAATTGAAGGTTAAAGATTTGTTTTGTTGTATAGTATCGGAAAGAGTTTTTCTATGCACCTGAAAAAGGTTGACAACTTGCGGTGTCTGTTCATTCGGATTCAAAGGTCTTACGTAATAGAAAACGCCTTTTTCAGCCCCTTTTAGCCAATGTTTATCGGCGGTCCAATCGGTCATTGTATAATCCGCAGTCCAAGGCATTCCGTTGGGATAGGTACCGGCAGAATCCCGCGGAGACTGTCCATAGATCAGGCGACCACTTACCCACTCAGAACCATTCCACCAGTTGTTAGAGGTTTCGTTAATCCAATTCACATTCACAATTACACGAACCCAACATTTGGTATTTCCCGTGTTTTTTACTACAAGCTGATTGGGAAACACGTGACCCGAAAGCGAATACGCCTCAACAGCAATATTCCCTTTGGTCATCGTAGTGGAGTCATTACCGCTGGTATGTACTAACCATGCCATGGAACTGTTCATAGGAACCAACATGGCTAATATACAAATTACAATTATGAACAGTTTCATTCGTTTCATGGTATCACATCCTGTCTTGTTTAAGAATACTTGTAGCTCGTATGGTAAGTACCGCTTAAATATTTGCTGTTTTTTCGTTGCCAAGTAGTGCTATATGCACCACCATACAACGATACGCTTATTGTTCCGCTGGAACGGTTGCTTTTAAACCGCCAAGGCCAGAAATAGGGAGAATCCATGGTATAATTACCATAACGCAACCGCACTACAAAGGTGCCTTTTCCGTTTGGAAACATAGGATAACGAACACCGCTTACCAAATTGTAGGAATCTTGCCCTTGAATGCGAATCAAGCCAATCGTACCGGGATCGGGGAAATTACTGGACGTATATGCAGTATTACTACTATCGGAAAAAACGCCGCCGGTTTGAATATTATCATAGGGGGTTTCTACCATAAACTTACCCAAAATAATGGTTGGCGCTTTGGTAGCTCCATTACCATCCGATTGATAGCGAATGGTTAACCCTTTAATTTTGCTCAAAGAACCGGACTTCAAATGAGCACTGGAAATGGGGAAATTATAATAGTGAGCGGTGTTCACGTAACCGCTGCCATCCGGAGCCAATTGGTTGATATATACAGGGAAATTCCAACCGTCGGTTCGTCCTGCCGAATCCGTACCAATTAAATTAAACCAAAGTTGTCCCTTGGTATTGGTTAGTTGACTGGCAGCAGTAGGAAGACCACCCATATCCGACAACCAAAATTGCAGATAAATATGAGAAAGTGGCGATACGTCTATCGTTGTATCCCATTCCATATAAATATCGTATCCCCAACCATTGTTATGCACTTCGCTGGAAACCATATAGGTAGCAGCTACCCCACCGGTGCCACCGCCACGAGCGGCACTCCACAAGTCTAATATCGCCTTTTGAGCAGTACTTGCAGAACTATACGTCAATTTGGTTAAATAACCGCCGCCCACACTAATACGAGCCGTTTGGTTTTTGGTACTACCGTTAATGGTAAGACCGGGGCCGGCTTCAAAACCGGAGCTGGCATTGCCGGAAACATCGGTTAAGTTGTTCGCACTGGTAGCCATAGGTTGACAAAGCAAAATCTTGTCGGTAGAACTACGGGTGAAATTGTGATGTCCGCAATCTTTATAGGCAGCCGCCGAAACCGTAGGAGTCGTTTCTTCGGGAGGCAAATAAACACATGCGGTAACAACCAATACAATACACATAAAATAAGACAAAAAACGTTTCATGGGTTATCTCCTCCTCGTTTTTTAGGGTAAATCTCCCCTTTTATGCCGTTATTATATCACAACACCACAACCAATGCAAGTCCTTTTTTGGTAAACAAAACTTTCATATATAAACAAAAATCGCCCTGCGGTGGCAGGGCGGTTGGTAAAACAAATATTAAATTACTCAGCCATGAGCGATTGAATCAACGCGGCACATTCATCGCAAAAAGAACCGATTTCGCCTGCCATGTCAACCGTTGTGGTAGCGGTCGCTTCCATGCACAATTCACAAGTGCCGTCGGCAACATCCATATCTTCCGAGCCGCTCAATTCATCTTCCAAGCCTTCCAAGTCGCCGAGCATATCTTCCAATTCGCTCAAACCGTCGACGATTTCTTTGCAGTCGGCACAAACATTTGCCGTTTCGCCTTCTACGGTAACGGTGGCAATGGCATCGGCCTCCCCACAAGATTCACAGGTGCCGAGCTCTACGGATATATTGTTGTTTTCATCTTTGTTTTCATCTTTGTTTTCAGAAGCAGAAGAGGTGGGTTGTTCTTTTTTATCCTCTTTTTCTTTGCCGCAGCCGGTAAACAAAGCCACAGACAGTACCATAACAAGGCACAACAAAATTGCTAACAGTTTTTTCATAATGTATTACTCCTTTTTATTTGGTAATATCAGTATATCACAATCGATTTGCATTTGCAATAAAAAATTGCCCTGCAGGAAGCAGGGCAAACAATCAGAGCATCATATGCGAAAAAATATAAGATAATTTTCTTTTGATTCTATCGGGTAAATACAGGGCCACCATCTGCAGAAAAATCCAATGTATCGCCGTTGGAGAAGATCCCCGTGGAAGATTCATTGGTTTCTTTATTCACCAAAGTGAACACGTCATCTTCTAATGTCCAGGTACATTCATAATCTTCCGGGTTGTCACCATAAATCGTCAGTAAAGCCGTGCCGTCATCTTCAACCTTAATCTCTACGCCGCCATTTTGATCGCTGTACCAATAATCGACAACTGATGTCATATCCACGTAAAAGATTTCATAGCAATCTGCGCAAACATTAAATTGAAAACCTTCCATACTTATAGGGGTTAATGCTACGTTTTCATCCTCGCATGTATCGCAGGTGCCGAGAGTCGCTGCATCGGTGGATCCACCTTGATTCTCGTCCTCTTTGTTATCTTCCTTCTCGTCCTCTTTGTCTGCAACAGCATTGTTGTCTTTGCTCTCGGTTGCGGAGGATGCGGGTTTTTCTTCGTCTGCCTTTTTTTCTTCGCTGCAGCCGGTAAACAAAGCCACAGACAGTACCATAACCAGGCACAAAAGAATTGCTAACAGTTTTTTCATCGTATATTACTCCTTTTTATTTGATAATATCAATATATCACAATCGATTTACTTCTGCTACAACAAAACCGTCCTGTATAAGAAAGGACGGTAAAATGTCCTTATTTGCGTTCAAAGTCAAGGCCTTCCCATTCAAAGGCATCATCTTCAACAGTAACGGTTTGATCGTCACCGTCGTTATTGGTCATGGTAATTTCATTTCCTTCAGCAGTCCATGTAAAGTCGCCGGCTGTATTTTCACCAAAGGCTTGTTCTTTGAGATAGTCCATAGCCTCTTCTCGGGTCATACCTTCGGATTCCAATCCCTCTTCCAAAGTCATACCATGCTTATCATATTCTTTTTCCAGGACATCGATACAACTATCTTCATCCAATTCGAAACGAACAGTACCTTTGCCGTCTTCTTTAAACTCAATTGTAACTATTGCTTCGATACCATTGGGTGCCGTTTTTGTTGCTTCCCAGGTACCTTCTACATCACTGTCGCTGCTACAACCGACCAACAAAGCGGTGGACAGTACCATAACCAGGCACAAGAGAATTGCTAACAGTTTTTTCATTTTCATTTGCTCCTTTTATTAACATTTTTCGCCACCAAACGAGGGATTTCCACAAGTTTTGTAACTTTGTGCTCCATTATAATTCTCTTTACGCTAATTGTCAAGAGTTTTTTAAAACTGTATGCTAACAATATAGTAGCCGATTGAGAAGGAGTGTTCCCAATGGAGATCTATGAACGTTTGGCATATACCATAAAAGAAGCGCGACTGCGCAACGCACTTTCCCAAGAGCAGTTGGCTGAACTGGTAGACGTAACCCCCACCCACATTAAGCATTTGGAAAGCGGTCATCGCAAGCCCTCGGTCGAATTGCTGTTTACGTTGGCAAAACAATTGCATTTTTCGATGGATGCCGTCTTAACTTCTCCCGATTCCCACCACGACCCATTGATCGATCAACTCAACACCCTTTTGCCCACTTTGACACAAAAGGAGAAAAAAGTCCTGCTGGCTCTTTCCTATTCCTTGACCAAAAACAGATAATAAAACAAAACCGACCTTGGGGCGCAATGTCCTGACAAGGTCGGTTTTGTTTTTTATAGGATAGGGTTTCTTTTTTTATTACAAATTGGCGATAAAATCGTTCATTTGATCCCATTTGGCTTCCATGTCTTGCACCAATTTAAACTGGGTACGGCAACGGTCTAAATTTTGGTCTTCCCGTTTAGTGGCAAAATATCGGTCACCGTCAAGGTAGTCGGTCAAAAAGCGCAGTCCCAATTCCAAGGCAATGGTCTTGACCCCCAAGGGCATACACTCCCGCTCCCGTTGGGTCAAATTGGGGCAAGCCGCCAAATACCCTTTGGTAAAGCTTTCAAACATGGCCAAGTCCAATTCTACCTTTGACAGGTCTTTTTCGTCTTCGTCACCGGTAGAAGCACCGCCACGCACCGCATCGCCATAGTCGTACAGGCTCAAGCCCGGCATAACCGTGTCCAGATCCACTACGCACAAGGCGGTACGGGTTTTGGCATCTAACATAACGTTGTTGATCTTGGTGTCGTTGTGGGTCACACGCAAGGGAAGCTCGCCTGCTTCCAACAAAGTCACCAGCTGACCTGCTTCTTGCTCATGGGACAGGGCAAAGTCGATTTCGGCTTGCACCTCTTTGGCGCGCCCTACACGGTCGGCGGCCAATGCCTCACGAAAAATGCGGAAGCGGTCGGGGGTGTTGTGAAAATTGGGAATGACCTCATATAAGGTGTCGGCGGGAAAATCCTTTAACATTTGTTGAAATTCCCCAAACGCCACGGCACATTCATAAAAATCACGAGGGGTTTCGGGACGTTCCAGACAAATCGCATCTTCCACAAACTCAAACACCCGCCAAAAACTGCCGTCCCTCCACGCAAGATAGGCGTCTCCCTTTTTGGTAGGGGTCAAGTGCATAACACGGCGAGGGTCGTCGGTCTGCTCGGCAAGATGGGAGGTAACCAACTGAATGTTGTTCATTAAACGGTCAATATCTTGAAAAATATGATGATTGACGGTTTGCAACACGTAGCGTTTATGAGAATCGGTCTCTACCGAAAAGGTCTTGTTGATCAGGCCGTTGCCATGGGCATGACAGTCGATAACATTGCCCTCCAATTGGAAGCAATCCAAAATCTGATACAAGGTTTGATCCATGTCATTCTCTCCTGTTTCATTACAATAACGGCATCATTATAACCGATACCGCGAAAAATGTCAATTATTATCATTCAGAAGAAAACCGCCTCGTTTGAGGCGTTTTTTGACAGTTAACGGATTCCTTGGATGGCAGGATATAATTTCATCCATTTTTCATAGGACTTGTTATATTTTTCCACCAAAGCGGGATCGGGCTCTACCACGGTTTTGATACCGTCGGTTTTTTGGCAAATGGCCTCATACACCGCCACGTCGCAACCCTTAGCCGCCAACAAAGCGGCACCCAAAGCAGCACCTTCTTCTTTTTGGGGTACCGAAATGGGCAGTCCCAAAATATTGGCAAACATCTTCAGCCACAAGGGGCTCTTGGCTCCGCCGCCGCAGATTTTGGCTTTGTTGACCGTAATACCGGAGGAGCGAATGATCTCAATGTTATGACGGAAGGCAAAGGCTACCCCTTCCAACACCGCTTGCCCCATTTGGGCACGGGTGGTGGCAAGGCTCATGCCGTAGAACATACCCCGCACGTCGGGATCGTTTAAGGGAGAACGTTCGCCCATTAAATAAGGCAAAAACAGTACGGGGTTTTCGGCGGTAATATCCATAGCCGATTCTTCCCCTTTAAAATCGTCGGTACCCAAAATTTTCTCTGCCCACCAGCCGTTGCAAGAAGCGGCCGACAACATGCAAGCCATGGAATGGTATTTGCCGTTGGCATGGCAGAACATATGAATGGCATTTTTGGTGTCGGCGGCGTATTTATCGCTGCTGACAAACACCGTACCCGAAGTACCTACCGACAGGTTGCAGTCGCCGTCGTTTACAATATGGTTGCCGATTGCGGCGGCGGCATTGTCCCCTGCCCCTGCCACGATTTTTACGGCTTGCGACAAGCCAAACCGCTCTGCCATAGCGGGAGTAAGAGTACCCACCACTTCATGACTTTCGTACACGGTGGGCAGTTGTTGTTCGGTTACGCCCAATACCGCTAACATGGGCTTAGACCAGCAACGATGCTCCACGTCAAAGTACAACGTACCCGAAGCATCCGACACGTCGGTAGCATAGTTGCCGCACAGACAGAATGCCACGTAGTCCTTGGGAAGCAACATTTTATGAATGCGCGCAAAGTTTTCGGGCTCGTTTTCTTTCACCCACAGCACTTTGGGAGCAGTAAAGCCGGCAAAGGCGATGTTGCCGCAGTTTTTCAGCAAAAAGTCTTTGCCCACCACGTTGTTAAGGTAGTCGGTTTGGGGAGCAGTGCGGGTATCGTTCCACAAAATGGCGGGACGAATGATCTCATTTTGAGCGTCCAACAGCACAAGACCGTGCATTTGTCCCCCAAAGCTGATGGCTTGCACCTGTGCTTTGTCCACGTCGGCAAGCAATTCATCCATAGCATCACATACCCCGTTCATCCAATCGGCGGGATTTTGTTGAGACCACCCCTCCCGCGGGAATTCCACGGGATAGGAGCGGGATGCAGTCTTTTCAATGCCGTTTTCACTAAGCAGTAACAGTTTGACCGAGGAAGTCCCCAGGTCGACACCGATGTAATACATAAATTATGCCTCCAAAATGTATTGGTTGAGAATGCTTTCCAGCATTTCTTGTCTGCCCGAGGGGCTCTTGGTTACGCCGTTTTTGAGGGCATATTGTTCCAAGGATTCAAAGTCGGCGGTACCGTTTTCAATGGTGGCACCCAATTCGGTGTTGTAAGAAGCATAGCGTTCATCAATGTTTTTGATAAATACCTTGTCTTCCAACATTTTGGCGGCAACCTTCAAGCCACGGGCGAAGGTGTCCATACCGGCGATATGACCCAAGAACAGGTCTTCGGCATCGGTAGAAGCACGACGAACTTTGGCGTCGAAGTTCAGACCGCCGGGAGCAATACCGCCTTGTTGCAGGACTTCGTACATGCAAAGAGTAGCATCATACAAGTTAGTGGGGAATTGGTCGGTGTCCCAACCCAAAATGGGGTCACCCATGTTGGCGTCGATGCTGCCCAGCAGACCGTTGATGCGGCTCATGTGCAGTTCGTGTTGGAACGAGTGTTGTGCCAAGGTGGCATGGTTTGCTTCAATATTGAGCACAAACCGTTTTTCCAAACCGTATTTCCGCAAGAAACCGATTACGCTTTGGGCGTCGAAGTCATATTGATGACGGGTGGGTTCCTTGGGTTTGGGTTCAATCATCAATTGACCGGTAAAGCCGATTTTGTCGGCATAATCGGCGGCCATTTTCAACATGGCGGCAAAATGATCCAATTCACGGTTGACGTCGGTATTCAACAAGGTTTCGTAGCCTTCGCGACCGCCCCAGAATACGTAGTTTTCACCGCCCAGACGTTTGGTCACTTCCATGGCTTTTTTGATTTGGGCGGCGGTGTAAGCAAACACGGTAGCGTTGCAAGAGGTAGAAGCACCGTGAACGAATTTGGCATCGCCAAATGCGTTGGTGGTACCCCACAAGCATTTGATGCCGGTGCGTTTCATTTCGGCTTCGATTTCGTCAACGATCTCGTCCAAATTGCGGTTGGATTCTTCCAAAGTAGCGCCACGGGGAGCAATGTCCACGTCGTGGAAACAGAAGTATTCCATACCCATTTTTTCCATAAATTCAAATGCGGCATGTACCCGTTCTTTGGCTTGGGTCATGGGGTCGCCACCATCCCACTCACGGGTGATGCTGGCACCGCCAAAGGGGTCGTTGCCCATATAGGTAAAGGTGTGCCAATAAGCCATGGAAAAGCGCAAATGCTCTTTCATGGGTTTGCCCAAAACGATTTCTTCGGGATTGTAGTATTTAAAGGCAAAAGGGTTGGTGGATTGGGGGCCTTCGTAGGCGATTTTGTTAACGGTGGGGAAATAAACTTTGCTCATGGTAATAACTCCTTTTCGGTTTGTTTAATGATATTTGGTAATCAATCGCATCCAGATTTTATACACAGCGGGGTCAACGTCATCCTGACCGTATAAACAGTCAATGAGCCGACCGACCGCATTGTAACCTTGTTCAAAGGGTTGTTGGAACACGGTGGCTTTGATCACACCCTTGTCCAAAAACTCACGGGTAATGGGTAGCATGTCGTTGGTAATGGCCACGGTCTTGCCGGCTGTTTCTTCCAACGCTTGCAACACCCCTGCCACGCCCCCTGCTACCACGTAAATCACGTCGGGGGAGTTGGTTTTTAATTGTTCCATGGTTTGGCGATAGGCAAGATCGTCGTCGTCACCGCAAGCGACCTGCCACGCAAGGGTCACACCGTCCAACGCGTCGGTCACCTCGGTAAACCCCTTTAGTCGCTGGTTGTGGCCGGTAACGTCACAGGAGCCGTGTACCACACCTACGGTCAGCGGACCACCGAACGAGAGCAGTTCCAACGCGCCCCCCGCCAATCGGCCGCTTTTTAAATAGTCGCAACCAATGTAATCGGTACGGGCGGTTACGTCGCTCAAGTCAATGTTTACCGTGATGATCGGCATTCCCTTTTTGGTAAGCTCTTTTAGTCGACCGGTAACCGCAGGGTGATCCATCGCGGTCAAAACCAAACCGTCGATCCCCTTGGCCACCAAATCGTTGATCGCCTTCACCTGCTCGTCGGAGCGGTAGCCCTTTAGTTGCACAAGCTCCAAGGTAATGTCGTAAGAAGAACGGTCGGCCAAACATTGGTCGATTCCTTCCAGCACGTCGTCAAAAAAAGGATTGCCCACGCTGTTGAGAATGACACCAATGGTTTTGGGTACCTGCTTGCGAGAAAGAGCTCTTGCCAAGGTGTTGGGCTTGAAATTGTGCTCTTCGATCACCTGCAAGACTCGTTCCTGTACCTCTTTGGCTACACCCGGTCGGTTATGCAGTACGCGGTCTACCGTCCCACGGGAGGTTCCTGCCAATTTGGCAATTTCCTTTACGGTCACGTGGTCTTCCTCCTTCCTCCGTGTTCGTGCACAGTTATTATAACAAGCCAATTGTACTTTGTCAAGAGCGAACCGTAAAAAATATGGATTCCTCACCACAAAACCATTGCCATTTTCAGCGAGTTGATGTATAATGACATCAAATTCTGCATTTCGAGGCGAGCGTATGAATATTAAGCTCATTTTAAAAACCCTGGGTAAGGTCTTGCTGATTCAAGCGGCGTATATGCTTTTGTCGGTTTTTGTTGCCCTATATTACCGGGAATCGATCGTTCCCTATTTATATGCCATAGGCGGCATGGTATTGTTGGCAATTCCTTTGTTGTGTCTTCGCCCGCACAAGACTTTGTTTTCTGCGCGGGACGGTTTGGCGGGGGTTGCCTTGATTTGGATTACCATGTCTATTTTCGGTGCCATTCCCTTTTTGGCAGATGGGCATTTCGGCGGATTTGTCAACTGCTTTTTTGAATCGTTACATCCTTTCCCTTGACTGAATCGGCAAAATAATGTATGATATCCTTCGTGTGAGGTGACCAGACGATCGCGTGCCGCAAGGTATGAGGAAAGTCCGAGCACCGCAGGGCAGGGTGCCGGTTAACGGCCGGTGGAGGCGACTCCAAGGAGAGTGCAACAGAGATATAC